>CAZVNY010000023.1:0-12978 GCA_964628785.1 uncultured Thiobacillus sp. | reverse complement strand
CAGTCGGGCCCGGGCCATGGGCTGTCGGGAGAGCAAGCCATTGAGGGCCTGGGCGAGGAGACGGGCGGGCATGGAATCCATGGCGGAATTGTAGGGCAGGCGGCGATAATTCCGGACATGAATGTCCAAGGCACCCCCACCCGCACCATTTGGCCTGTGCATACCCCCCATGGCTGGGGTGTGGAAATCATCGATCAGACCCGCCTGCCCCACGAAGTCGTCACCCGGGTCCTGAGCACGCCCCAGGCGGCGGCGGAGGCCATTGCCGTCATGCGTGTGCGTGGCGCCCCCCTCATCGGGGCCACGGCGGCCTACGGCATGGCCCTGGCCAGTAGGCAGGATGCCTCCGATGCCGGCTTGCAGGCGGCGGCACAGGCACTGCTGGCCACCCGTCCCACGGCCGTGAATCTGCACTGGGCGGTGGCGCGCATGCTCAGGCATTTGCTGGCCCTGCCGGTAAGTGAGCGCTTACAGGGGGCCTGGCAGGAGGCGGCGGCCATCTGTGCAGAGGACGTGCTGCAGAACCAGGCCATCGGCCGGCATGGCCTGGAACTCATCCAGGCCATCGCCCGGCAGAAGGGTACGGGGGTGAACATCCTGACCCACTGCAATGCAGGCTGGCTGGCCACGGTGGACTGGGGCACGGCCCTGGCCCCCGTCTTCGCCGCCCAGGCGGCGGGGGTGCCGGTGCACGTCTGGGTGGACGAGACCCGGCCCCGCAACCAGGGCGCCAGTCTCACCGCCTGGGAGCTGAACCAGGCGGGTATCCCGCACACGGTCATCGCCGACAATGCCGGCGGCCACCTCATGCAGCAGGGGCGGGTGGACCTGTGCATCGTGGGCACGGACCGTACCGCCGCCAACGGCGACGTGTGCAACAAGATCGGCACCTATCTCAAGGCCCTGGCGGCCTTCGACAACGGCGTGCCCTTCTATGTGGCCGCCCCCGGGCCCAGCATCGACTTCAGCCTGACCAGTGGGGTGGAGATCCCCATCGAGGCGCGTTCCCCCGCAGAGGTGAGCCACATCAGCGGACAAACCGGGGATGGCCGTGTGCTCAGCGTGCAGCTGACGCCCGCAGGCAGCCCCTGTGCCAATCCCGCCTTCGACGTCACCCCGGCCCGGCTGGTGACCGGACTGATCACCGAGCGGGGGGTGGTGGCGGCCCGCCACGCCGCCCTGGCGGCCTTGTATCCGGAGCGGGCATGAGTCACCCGGAGTTGGCCGCCCAGGTGGCAAAGTGTGCCCGTCGCAGCGTGAAGCTGGGCCTGAACCAGGGCGCTTCGGGAAATGTGAGTGCCCGTTCACAACAGGGGTTGCAGATCACCCCTTCCGGCCGGGACATGCGCCTGCTGACCGCCGCAGACATGGTGGAGCTGGACATGCAGGGCCGGGTCCTCTCCGAGGGCAAGCCTTCCAGCGAGTGGCGCATCCACCGGGACATCTATGCCGCCTTCCCCCAGGCCCAGGCCGTGGTGCATGCCCACGCCCCCTTCGCCGTGGCCCTGGCCTGTCTGCGCCGGGACATCCCGGCCTTCCACTACATGGTGGCCATGGCCGGGGGCAGTGACATCCGTTGCGCCCCCTACGCCACCTTTGGCAGCCAGGCCCTGTCAAACGGGGTCATTGCCGCCCTGGAGGGGCGTCGGGCCTGTCTCATGGCCAACCACGGCCTGGTGGCCTGGGGCAGCAGTCCGGCCCGCGCCCTGGCCCTGGCCCTGGAGGTGGAGGCCCTGAGTGCGCAGTATCTGCGCTGTCTGCAGGTGACCGAACCGGTGTTGCTGACTCAGGAGGAAATGGCCGAGGTGCTGTTGCGCTTCAAGGATTACAGCGCCGGGGCATGATGCGATTCCTGCTGCGGCTGAGCCTGCTGTTCGTCCTGCCGCTGGCCATCCTGGCCCTGCTCCTGGCCCTGGCCACCTCGCCCACGCCTGCCGTCGGGGTGGGCAGGGACCTGTCCGTGGCGGACATGGCCCGGGGGCATCGGCTTTGGCAGGACCTGAATCCACGCCACCTGCGGGAGGGGCAAACCGGCCAGCTGAGTCTGTCCAGTCAGGAACTGAGCCTGGGTCTGAATTACCTGGCCAGACGCCTGGGTCTGCTGGGGGCCAATGCCCAGGTGGAACCCCAGGGGTTGCGGCTGCGCGCCAGCGCCCCGGTCCCGGGTCTTTCCGTTGCCCGCTACTTCAATCTGGAATTGCTCCTGCAGCCCGATGGCATCCTGCTGCGCCCGGCCAGCCTGCGCCTGGGCAGCCTGCCCCTGCCCGCCCGCCTGAGCAGTCGCTTGCTGCATTGGGCCCTGGGCCTGTCCCCCATGGGACACCAATATGCCGTGGCCCGGGACATGCTGCTGACCGCCCAGCTGCAACAGGATCGTCTGCATGTGAGCTTCATCTGGCAGGGCCGGGCACTGGAACGGAGCCTGGCCGGGGGGGTGGGCCTGGAAGTGGAGGGCCTGGAGGTCTATCGCCGGCACCTGGCCACACAGACGGGCAGGGATTTCGCGCCGTTGCTGGCCCAGGCCTTTGCCCTGGCCCGGGAACGCTCCCGGCAGGGGGATCCCGTGCAGGAAAATCGCACCGCCCTCACCGCCCTGGCGGAAAGGGTCTTCGCTACCCGCCTGCTGTCGGTGGGCGGCGTGTCCCGCCTGCCTCGCCAGCGCAGCCACGTGCGCCTGGCCGGACGGGGGGATTTCGCCCAGCACTTCGCTCTTTCCGCCTTCCTGGCCGCCACCGGCGGGGCAGGTTTCTCGGATGCGGCGGGGCTGTACAAGGAATTGCTGGATGCCCGGCAGGGCAGCGGTTTTTCCTTCAACGACCTGGCGGCGGATCGGGCCGGCAGCCGCCTGGGAGAGATGGCGACCCGCTCTGCCAGCCGGGCGCGCCACATGCAGGACGCGTTGGCGGAGATCCGGGACGCGGACATGTTCTTTCCCCAGGTGCAGGACCTGCCGGAATTCATGTCCCAGGCGGAATTCCAGCGCCGTTTCGGGGGCGTGGACGCCCCGGCCTACCGGGCCATGCTGTCCAGGATAGAGGAGCGCATCGCCGCCCTGCCTCTTTACCGGGACTGAGGGATACGCTGAGCAAATCCCTTGCCGTCATTGCGCGCAGCGCGGCAATCCAGACGGTGTAAAACCCTGGATCGCCACGGGGCTTCACCCCTCGCGATGACGAGGAGGGTGGATAGCCACGTCGCTTCGCTCCTCGCGATGGCGAGGTTCAATCCGCGTTTCCCGGAAAGAGGGCCGGGTGTTGCGGGCATGCATGCCCGAAAACCGCTGCCGATCCGGGATGGGTTCAGCGCAGGAGCACGGGCAGCAGGAAGATGGCCGCCACGTTGATGATGCCCAGCACCAGGTTGCTGCCCACCAGCACCCGGATGCGGTTCAGGGCCGCGCCGGCGGCGGGCCAGTCCTGGGCGGCCACGCCCCGCTTCAGGGCGGCGTAGGGCACGAAAAAGATGTAGGCGTAGTTCACGGCCATGAGATAGCCGATGCCGGTCATGACATGGATCTGGGGCGGCACGGCGGCAAAGCCCCCCATGTTCCGAATGAGGATGTGGCCGGTCAGCAGCAGGGCGATGACACAGGCCCATACCCAGGGGAAGAAGCGGGCGAACACCCCGTGCCACAGACTCAGGCGCTGGGCAGGCGCTTCCAGGCTGGCCAGGACGGCGGGACGCAGGCACTGATGCGCGAAGAACATCCCCCCCACCCAGACGATGGTGGCCAGGAGATGGATCAGGGTGAGCAGGTAGAGGGCCATGGCGACATTGTGCAGCAGGAGAAGAATATTTTACGTGAAACCGCGAAGCGGCTTCTTGCCGCTCCCCTCTCCCGCAGGCGGGAGAGGGGTCGGGGAGAGGGAAACAGGCTGCGCCGCGACTCAGCCCCTGCCTTCCGTCCCCGTCCTGGTGCGCCGTTTAAGACGCTGCAAGCGGCTAGCCGCAGGCCCCCACCGCGCCGCAGGCGGTGCAGAAGTCACAGCCGTCCTTGCGGATCACGGTCTCGTTGCCACACTCGTTGCAGCGCTTGCCCTGCATCACCATGGGCGCGTCACCGGCATGGACCGGGGGCAGGGCGGGGCTTTGCAGGATGCCCATTTCCCGCACCGGCAGGCCGTCCTCGGTGAGGATGCCCAGCATGGCGTAGCGGTGGATGATGAGTCGGGCCACGTAGGCCACGGTGGAGGGCCAGGTGGCCTGCTTGTTGCTGCCGGGCACGAAGGCCATGTAGTCGCCCAGGGGCTCCGGGTAGTTGAGCAGCTTGCGCAGCTTCATGCCGATCCAGGCCGGGTCCATGACCCGCATGTCCAGGGACAGTAGCTTGCACAGGCCATCCAGGGCCCGGGGGTAATCCCCCGACAGCCACAGGGAGTAGGGCCGGGTGACGCCATCTGGCAGGGCGATTTCCTTCACACCCAGGACGAAATCGTCACCGGTGTGGGGGTTGTGCACGTCCACGGTCCAGGACAGGGTGCCGTCGGTGCCGGTCTTGGGCTCCTTCAGGCTGAACAGGGCATCCAGCACCGGGGTCTCGCCGGGACCTTCCAGGGCATGGAGTTCTTCCAGACGCCAGCGCAGGAGCTGGGCCATGGCCGCCACCTGGCTGGGCATGCGTCGGGGCTCGCCTTCCGGAGGGAAGGGGATGTTGCAGGCGTCGTCCCCCCGAGTCTTGGCCAGGGTCTCCAGCTTCAGCTTGAGCCAGCCCCGGTCGTTGGCGCGCATGTCCATGGACAGGGTCTTGGCCACGGCCCCCAGGCCCCGGGGTTGTTCGGCACCGTTGACCCAGACCTCGAAGGGCCAGGCCTGGCCGTCGGTCTCCGTATGGCCCACGAACAGGGCGAAGCTGCCCAGTTCGCTGTCGATCATGTAGCTCCAGGCCGGATTGCCGCCGGGCAGCTTGGGGCGGCCGGGCCATTTCAGGCTGTCCAGCACCGGGGCGGGCAGGGCCTTGATCTCGATGCGCCGGTTCACGTCGCTCATCTCGAAGTCCTGGGGCGCGGCGGCCTGGGCACTGACCGCGGGCTTGGCGGTGTCCGCGCTGGTGGACAGCACGCTGCCCAGGACGGCATTGGGCCGATAGGTGGCCAGGCCCTTGAGGCCCGCCTTCCAGGCAGCGAAGTAGAGGCCCTCGAAGTCCGTGTAGGGGTAGTCCGCCGGCACGTTCACGGTCTTGGAGATGGCGGAATCCACGTAGGGGGCCACGGCGGCCACCATGTCCATGTGGGCCAGGGCGGAGATCTCCAGGGCGGTGACGAAGCTGGCGGGCAGGGTCTCAGTGTCGCCGCCCTGTTCCCGGTACAGGCGCCAGGCGTGGTCCTCCACCTGATACTCCTTCCAGCCGCCGTCCGCCTCCCGCTTCTTGCGCGTGTAGGCCCAGGAGAAGGGGGGCTCGATGCCGTTGCTGGCGTTGTCGGCAAAGGCCAGGGAAATGGTGCCGGTGGGGGCGATGGAGAGCAGGTGGGAGTTGCGGATGCCGTGGCTGCGGATGTCCGTCTTGATGTCCTCCGGCAAGCGGGAGGCGAAATTGCCCCCGGAGAGGTAGAGATCCGCATTGAACAGGGGGAAGGCCCCCCGCTCCTGGGCCAGTTCCACCGAGGCTCGGTAGGCCCCGTCCCGCATGAAGCCGGCCACCCGGGTGGCGAAGGCCAGGGCTTCCGGGCTGTCATAGCGCAGACCCAGCATCACCAGGGTGTCCCCCAGGCCGGTGAAGCCCAGGCCCACCCGGCGCTTGGCCATGGCTTCATCCTGCTGTTTCTGCAGGGGCCAGGCGGTCAGGTCCAGGACGTTGTCCAGGGCACGCACGCTGATGGGCAGGATGCGGGCCAGGCCGGCGAAATCGAAGCTGGCGTGCTCGCCGAAGGGCTGGCTGACGAAACGGGTCAGGTTGATGGAACCCAGGCAGCAGCAGCCATAGGGCGGCAGGGGCTGCTCGCCGCAGGGGTTGGTGGCCTCGATGGTCTCGCAATAGGCCAGGTTGTTGTCCCGATTGATGCGGTCGATGAACAGCACCCCGGGTTCGGCGTGGTCGTAGGTGGAGGCCATGATCTGGGTCCACAGGTCCCGGGCGCGCAGCTTGCGGTACACCCACAGACCATCACCCCGCAGATAGGCGCCGGCGGCCTTCTGTTCCGCGCCGGGCTCGGCCTTGTGTGCCAGTTCCACCTCGCCGTCCGCCTCCACGGCCTGCATGAAGGTATCGGTGAGGCCCACGGAGATGTTGAAGTTGCGCAGGTCCCCCTGGTCCTTGGCATGGATGAACAGCTCCACGTCCGGGTGGTCGCAGCGCATCACCCCCATCTGGGCGCCGCGGCGGGAACCGGCGGATTCCACGGTCTCGCAGGAGCGGTCGAACACCCGCATGTAGGACACGGGGCCGCTGGCCCGGGACTGGGTGCCCTTCACCAGGGAGCCCTTGGGGCGGATGGAGGAGAAGTCATAGCCCACGCCGCCGCCCCGGCGCATGGTCTCGGCGGCGTCCTCCAGGGCCACGTAGATGCCCGGCCGGCCGTCGATCTCGCCGGAGATGGCGTCCCCCACGGGCTGCACGAAGCAGTTGATGAGGGTGGCCTGGAGTTCCGTGCCGGCGGCGGAGTTCACCCGGCCGGCGGGGATGAAGCCCGCCTCCATGGCAGCGTAGAACTGCCGTTCCCATTTCGCCCGTTCCGCCTTCTTCTCCACCGAGGCCAGGGCCCGGGCCACCCGGGCACGCACGTCGGTGACGTTGCGTTCATCCCCCTTGGCGTATTTCTCCAGCAGCACTTCGCTGGAAATGGCTTGATCGGCGAGTTCTGGGAACAAGGCATTCTGCATGGCGGTCTCCTGGGTTGTACGCTATTGATAGTGTGCGCTGGCGAACGTTAACACCATATTTAGCGTTATACCAACTCCAATTCCGGCTCCGATTACGACTCCAATTCCGGCCCCAATTCCGCGATCACCGGGGTGTGGTCCGAGGGCCGCTGCAGGCGGCGCGGCGCCAGGTCGATGCTGCAGGCCGTGCAGCGCTCAGCCAGGGGCGCGGAGAGCAGGATGTGGTCGATGCGCAGGCCCAGGTTGCGGCGGAAGGCGGCCTGACGATAGTCCCACCAGGAAAAGCTGTTCTCCGCCTGGGGGAAGAGGCGAAAGGCGTCCCTGAGCCCCAGGGCCTCCAGGGCGCGGAAGCGTTGCCGCTCCGGTTCGGACACCAGCACGCTGCCCGCCCAGGCCACCGGATCGTGCACGTCCCTGTCCTCCGGCGCGATGTTGTAGTCCCCCAGCAGGGCCAGGCGGGGATGGCGCTGCAGCTCGGCCTGCAGCCAGGCGATGAGGGCATCCAGCCAGGCCAGCTTGTACTGGAACTTGTCCGAATCCAGGCTCTGGCCGTTGGGGATATAGACACACACCACCCGGGTGTCACCGATGCTGGCGGCCAGTACCCGCTTCTGTTCGTCCGCAAAGCCGGGGATGCCCTGCTGCACGTCCTGCAGGGGGGCCCGGCTCAGGATGGCCACGCCGTTGTAGGTCTTCTGGCCGGAGAAGGCCACCTGCCAGCCGGCGGCCTCGATCTCCGCCCGGGGGAAGGCCTCGTCCACCAGCTTGGTTTCCTGCAGGCACACCACATCCGGTTGCGCCGCAGGCAGCCAGTCCAGGAGATGGGGCAGACGGACCTTCAGGGAATTCACGTTCCAGGTGGCGAGTTTCATAACGTTCAGGACAAATGGGCTAGGGTAAATCCGTCATCGCGAGGGGCGCAGCGCCGTGGCTATCTACCCTCCTCGTCATCGCGAGGGGCGAAGCCCCGTGGCGATCCAGGGTTTTACACCTTTTGGATTGCCGCGCTGGACTCGCAAAGACGGCAAGGGATTTGTTCAGTGTTTCCCTCATCGATTGTGGAACACCTGCATGAGGCCACGGACTTGCCCACCAGGCCAAATAGCGGGTGCTACCGGAGTAAAGCCATCGCGACTACAGGTGGAAGACCCTGGGCTCGGCGCGTCCATCCGTCAGATGGTCGGCTGCGCCTGTCAGGATGCAATCAAGCCGCCTCCCGCAATATCACTCGGATATCGATCTCATCAAATGGGGCCACCAGTTTTCCATCCACCCGTTCCAGCAGGCCCAGTTCCTCCAGCGCCTTCACGTCGGTATGTACGTTCTTGTAGTCGCGTCTCAGGGATTGGGCGAGTTGGTGGATATTGCGTGCCTCATGGCTGGCGACGTGACGCAGCAGTTCCAGGCGGCGGTCGGTGATGGCGGCGAACAGCTCTGACGGGGAGGCGAAGCCGATGCTGGGTACGATGTCTTCTGCACCCGCTTGCGCACGTCGCCAGACCGAGGCGGCGGTCTTCAAAGCCTGGGCCGGCGTGGTGATGGTGATTTCGACCTTGCTCATGCTTGCCTCACTTGTCCCATTCCCAACCCGCGAGACGGGTGTAGTCGTCGCGCACCAGGCATTCATCTTCACGGCCGCAATGGAACCGGTATTTGATGCCGTGGGGCCGATCCGCAGTCGCTTGCGGCAAGCGCCAGATAACCATTTCGACTATGACGCTGCCGCGTTGGAATTTGCCACGGAACAACTGTACGGCTTTCATTATGGTCCATCCTGCCATAATTAACAAGTGGCTGAGGTCGTGCGGAGGGTTTCCAGCGACCTGGCACCCACCCCCAGATCCCGCCAGTTGCCGGGGTGGCAGGTGAAGATCAGGATCTGGTGCCGGGTGGCGGCGTCGAACAGCAGGCGTTTCATTTGCGCCAGCCGGGTCGCGTCGCTGTGCACCAGGGCGTCGTCCAGGATGATGAGGGTGGGGCGGCCCGCTGCCTTGAGCAGGTCGGCGTAGGCCAGGCGGCTGAGTACCCCCATCTGTTCCCGGGCACCGAAGCTCAGTTCCGGGAAGGTGGCGGTTTCCATGTCGCCGCCCCGGGGGCGGGTGAAGCCGCAGGGACTGAGGTTTTCGTCGATCTCCAGGCTGGACTGGGGGAAGAGCAGCTGCAGATAGTGGTTGAGGTGGCTTTGCAGCGGCGCCTGGAGCTGGTGTGTGAGCTGGCTGCGTTTGTCCCGCAGCAGGCCAAGCAGGGTGTCCAGGGTCTGGGCCCGGTGTTGCAGCTCGTCCCGGCGGCGACGGGCCTGGGCCAGTTCTCGGGCCAGGTTGGCGCGGCGCTCTTCCAGGCCCTGGGCACCCAGGGCCTGCAGTTCCACTTCCAGGCGCATGAGGGCGTCCCGGCGTTCGGCATGCTGTTTTTCCAGTTGCGCCGCGCTCTTGCGCCAGCGTGCCACGTCCTGTTTGAGGATTTCAGGGTGGGCCGCGCTGATTTGCTCGTGGCGCTGCTGTATCTGCCTGGCAAGATGCCCCCTTTTGGCCAGGGCATCCACCAGGGCCTGATTGCTCTCATCCAGGTTGCGCGTGCGCTCCGGGGCATCCATGCGGGTCTGGGCCTCCGCCAGCTCCCGTTCCATGGCGGTACGGCTTGCTTGTGCATTGGCGGCGGCGAGCCGGGCCTGGTCGAGTCCCTGGCGGGCCTGTTCCAGGGACTGACGGGCACTCTCCTCGGCGGTCTCCGCCTGGGACACCGGCGGCAGCTCGGTGGGGAGGTCCGCCCCGGCCGGCAGGGCGGCCAGGGCCTGCGTCACCGACTGATGCCGGGCCATGTCCTGCTGCACTTCGACCTGTAAGGCCGGCATACCCTTGGGGGCGTGGGCTTGCAGGGCGGCCTGGGCATTGCGCAAGTCCGCCTGCAGGCGGTGCTGTTCCCGCTGACGGGCTTCCGCGGCTTCCAGGTCGTCCAGGCCCAGGCGCTGCAGAAGGGCGGCATGCCGCTGGGCAAGGGCCTGTTCCCGGCCCTGGAGCTGGGCCAGATCCGCGCCGCCGGGGTGGATGTCCAGTCGGCCCAGGCCCGGCAGGTGGAGGCGGGTGGGTTCGGTGAGCAGCCGCTCGCCACTGCCCATTACGCTCTCCGTGCCGATGCGCAGCTGGTTGCCTGGCTCCAGGACAAAGAGCAGCCGGGTGGCCACGGCATCCATGCGGATGCGCAGCTCGCTCAGTTCCCTGTGTTGGGTCCGCAGGCTGTCCAGGTCCTGGTCATCCAGGTGCGTGGCCGCCAGCCGGGTTTGTAGCGCCGTGAGGCGGGCCTGTTCGGCCTCGGCCCGGGCCAGGGCGGTCTTGCCCGCCTCCAGCCTGCGCTGCAGTTCCTGCTCCTGACGGCACAGCTCCTGCCAGGTGGCGGCCTGGCGTGCCAGTTTCAAGGTGGCCTGGGCCTGCTGGTACCGGCCCTGGGCCGTCTGGGTCTGACCTTGCCACTGCGCCACCAGGGCTTCCCGGGCCTGGCATGCGTGTTGTGCCTGCTCCCATGTGGTACGACGGAGCGTCAAGGCCTGGGCCTCGTCGGCAAAGCCTTGCAGTCGGTCGCGCAGGAGCTTGATCTGCGTGTCCAACTGCGCCAGGGTCTGTTGATCGGCTTGCTGCAGGTCTTCGTTCCTGTGTATGTCTTCCAGCCGGCTCAGGGCATCCTGTTCCTGTTGCCGGAAGTGCACCCAGGGCTGGCCCGCTTCGTCTGCCGCGTGTTCCTGTCTCAGGATGGCCAGGCGATCCACCTGTTCCCGGTAAGCGGCGATGTCCGCATCCAGGTCCTGCAGCTCGGCTTCCAGCCCGGCCACCTGATCCAGGACTTTCCTGAAAGCCTCCCTGGGTTTGTTGGTGGCGGCGGTGAGCAGCTCGTTGCGCAGGGCCTCCACCTGGGCCAGTACTGCGTCGCCTTCGCTGCTGGCGATCTCCCCCAGGGAGGCATTCAGGGCGTGGCGCAGGTGGTCGGCGGCGTGGCCCACGGGTTCGTGGATGTCCTGGGCCCGGCCCTGCTGGATCCACAACAGCCCCGGTATGCCCCAGTGCTCGGCCCGGCTGGCGCCCTTGCCCGGATGCTGGAAGCCCAGCAGCTCCGCCAGATGGTCTTCCGCTGCGACCCCATCCAGTTCCAGCCCCGGGGTCAGCAGCCGACAGCGCTTTTTGCCCAGGAACTGCTTTTCCAGGTGGTAGCTACGGGAGCCGATGCTGAATTCCAGGGCCACGCTGGGGGAGGCGGAGCTGTCTCCCCAGGGACGAAGTTCCTCCACACTGCTGGAACGGTAGCGCTCGAAAAAGGCGGCCCGGATGGCCGCCACCAGGGTGCTCTTGCCGGCCTCGTTGGCGCCGGTGAACAGGTTCAGGCCCGGTTCCAGGTCGCCGATCTCAAAGGGTTGGCGAAATTGCTTGAACTGCTCGACGCGGATGCGTTGCAGCTTCATGCCCGGCCCCCTTCCTGCCGGGCCTGGAGGATGCCCGCCAGGATCACCAGGGCATCCCGGGCCAGGCGAGCCTCCTCACCGGCTGGTTCGGTCTGCTGCCTGTGGCGCAATTCCGCCAGGACCTCTCCCAGATAGCCATCGGCCCTGAGGTCAGCCAGGTCCTCTTCCGTGGGCTCCAGGGCCAGGGCGGAGACATCCGCCTGCAGGCTGCGGGCCCGGCCCTGGGCCTGCAGGAGGCCGGCCTGCAGGCGCTGGTAGCCGGCCAGGTCGGTGTGGCCTCCCAGGTTCAACTGCACCACGTCTTGCGGCCCCAGAAGGGCCAGTTGCGCCAGCAACAGGTCGATGTCGCTGGCCACCTGCAGATTCAGCTCCTTCGTCTGCCATCGGTATTGGCCGGTGGCGACGGGGGTGATCCTGGGAGGCAGGTCCGGGCCCTCCAGCTCCACCAAGAGGGCCTGGCCGGAGGCATTGGCACGGAAACGGTCGGTCTCCGGGGTGCCGCTGTACCAACTGCGTGCGTCCACCTGCCGGGTACCATGCCAGTCCCCCAGGGCCAGGTAATCCAGACGGGCCTGTTCGGCCCGGCCGGCGGCAATGGGGTTGGCGGAATCGATGTCCGGCGCCAGGATGCCCTGCACGCAGCCATGGGCCAGGCCGATGCGCAGCATGCCGGGCGGGGTATCGGCCTGGGCGAACCATTCCGTCAGATCACTGTAGGTATGCCGCTGGGTCAGGGGGGCGGGCAGGATGGCCAGCCCCAGGGTCTCCAGCAACAGGGGTTGGGCCTGGAGGCAGACATGCACGTTGGCAGGAATGGCCTGGAGACGGGCGGCCCGGGTCCACACGGATTCCGCCAGACCGGCGTCGTGGTTGCCCGGGATCATCACCCAGGGGCCGGGAAAGGCTGCCAGGGCCTGGAACAGGCGGTGCAGGGTCCTGTCCGCCACCCCCTGGGCGTCGAACACGTCGCCGGCCACCAGGACCAGGTCCACCTGCCTGTCCCGGGCCAACTGCGCCAGCTTCGCCACTGTGGCAAAGCGGGCCTCGGCCAGCAGGGTGGCCTCATCGGCCTCGAACTGGCCGAAGGCCTTGCCGATCTGCCAGTCGGCGGTATGCAAAAGCCTGATCAACTCGCAGGGTTCTCCGTGTTCAGGGTCAAGTTTGCCTCGCAAAAGCCGTTCTTGGGCTGCTGGGCATTGTAACGACAGGCAAGTATCCTTCCGCGCAACACAAACATGGGCAGGTCGATGTCGGAATTTCTCCTCAAGGTGGACAAGACCCTGCGTCACCACGGCCGGACTGTGCAGCGTGGTGCGCGGGGGGTCTGGTGGGACTTGACCCGCCCGCCGGCAGATCGGCCGGTGATCGTGCTGGGCTGTTCCCGGGCCGGCACCACGGTGGTGTACAAGACCCTGTCCGAATCCCCGCAACTGGGCACCCTGCAGCGGGAGACCCACGATTTCTGGGTGGATCTACATCCCCTGGAGGAGAAGAACTGGGACACCCACGCCCTGGAGGCAGCGGATGCCCGCGAGGGGGACCGGAGCCATGTCAGCCGTTATTTCTATGCCTGGACCGGCCGTTTCCGCTGGGTGGACAAGAACAACCAGAACGGTCTGTGTGTGCCCTATCTGCAGGCCCTGTTCCCCGATGCCATCTTTGTCTACGTGAAGCGCAGCCCGGGGGACAACATCAACTCCCTCATCGAGGGCTGG
>CAZVNY010000022.1:0-13055 GCA_964628785.1 uncultured Thiobacillus sp. | reverse complement strand
CTGGCTAAACCCTGATTTGGCGGACACACCATGACACACGATCCCAAGCACAACCCGGAGCAGCAGGACGCTGTTCAAGAGACCCCAGTCAATGCAAGCCGGCGCAAGCTCACCCAGGCCAGCCTGGCCGCACCGGTGGTGCTGGGTACCCTGGCCAGCCGCAAGGTGCTGGCCCAGGACGCCTGGAACTGCACCATTTCCGGCCAGATCTCCGGCAATGTCTCTCGGCCTGGCGCAGTTACTTGCTCTAGCCTGGGCATGACGTATGAAACTTGGAAAAATTCTGTAACGGTAACTAAATCAGGAGATGGCGCAAAAAAACTCTCGGAACTATCAAAACTCGGGCTTAAAGATGTTTACTACTACAAAGAAACCACGACTTGGAACAAAAAAAATAATAAATTACTAACTGGAACTGGCTCCGAAAAAGAAATTGCGACGCTTAATCAGATTCTGACTTTAACAGACGATGGTAGTTCTCCTGAGCTTGAATATGGTCGCAAGGCTTTGCTCATCTGGCACAACGCCAAGAAGCACAACACGAGTGGCGGCAGTTATAATCTCTATCCCATTTCCGAGGCAGATGCCGTAGCTCTTTTCAATGCCTTGGTCACTGGAAACCCCTTTGCTCTTCCAAATGGAAAGTCATGGGGGAAGACCGAGGTCAAGGCCTATATTGATCTGCTCTATCATTGAGCTCTTGGTCTAATATTCCTGATCTGAAAGCTAGGAAAACGCTGATTAAATCCGTCATCGCGAGGAGCGAAGCGACGTGGCGATCCAGAAATTCTTGCTTTCGCATGGACTCTGGATTGCCGCGCTTCGCTCGCAATGACGGCAATGGATTTGTTCAGCGTTTCCCCAGTTTTTAATCAAATCGTTTACAGTATAAAGGCGGTCAAAACCGCCTTTATACTTTTCCGGGTTTGGTCGTACCCGAAGTCCAACCTCTATCTGAACCTCAGCCCGGCTGGTGGTAGCCCACCACCACCTCCACCTCATTCTTTGACCCCAGGATCACCGGTACCCGCTGGTGCAGGCCTTCCGGCTGCATGTCCAGGATACGCTCGTAGCCGGTGGATGAGGCGCCGCCGGCCTGTTCCACGATCATGGACATGGGGTTGGCTTCGTAGAGCAGGCGCAGCTTGCCGGGCTTGGCCGGGTCCTTGGTGTCCCGGGGGTACATGAAGATGCCGCCCCGGGTGAGGATGCGGTGCACTTCCGCCACCATGGAGGCCACCCAGCGCATGTTGAAGTCCTTGCCCCGGGGGCCTTCCTTGCCCGCCAGGCACTCCTCCACATAACGCTGCACCGGGGCCTCCCAGAAGCGGCGGTTGGAGGTGTTGATGGCGAATTCCCGGGTGTCTTCGGGGATGCGCATGCCCGGGTGGGTGAGCAGGAATTCCCCCACTTCCCGGTCCAGGGTGAAGCCGTTGACGCCATGCCCGGTGGTGAGCACCAGCATGGTGGAGGAGCCATACAGGGCATAGCCGGCACAGACTTGCTTCACGCCGGGTTGCAGGAAGTCCTCGGCGCTGGCGGCCCGGTTGGCCACCGGTGCCCGCAGGATGCTGAAGATGGTGCCCACGGAGATGTTGATGTCCACGTTGGAGGAGCCGTCCAGGGGGTCGAACACCAGCAGGTACTTGCCCAGGGGGTACTGGTCGGGGATGGGATAGACCGCGTCCATCTCTTCCGAGGCCATGCCCGCCACGTGGCCCGCCCATTCGTTGTGGCGCAGCATGATGTCGTTGGTGATCACGTCCAGCTTCTTCTGGGTCTCGCCCTGCACGTTCTCGCTCTCCAGGGCCCCCATGACGCCGATGAGGGCGCCCTTGTTGACGGCGTTGGAGATGACCTTGATGGAGGTGACCAGGTCGTTGAGCAGGGCGGTGAAGTCACCGGTGGCGCCGGCGATGTGACGCTGTTCCTCGATGATGAACTGGGTCAGGGTGGTACCGATGTGCATGATGGGCCTCGTGCGGAAGTAAACCCGGATATTTTATCGAATAAATTGAATTTATCTGCGGAATATCCTGCTTATCGGTCGAGGCAGGCTCACTTGCTGGTGAGATGATCGGAACGGGTAAAGGTCCAGGTGCGCGTGATGCCCAGGATGTCCACCTTGTCCCGCATGGCCGGGGTGAAGGCGGCATAGGGGGCGGCCATCTCCACGATCTTCACGGCGGCCGCATCCAGGATCCTGGAGCCGGAGGAGCGGTCCACCTGCACCGATTCCATGCTGCCATCGGCGTTGATGCTCACCGTCAGCACCAGGGAACCATACAGGCCTTCCCGCCGGGCGGCCTCGGGGTAATTCAGGTTGCCGATGCGCTCCACCTTGATGCGCCAGTCGTCCACATACTGGGCAAAGGTGTATTCCTGGGCCCGGGCCCCCACGAACATGCGCCGGGGCCGTTTCTGGTACTCGTCCCAGTTCTGATCCACCCGGGCCTGGAGGCGGGCCATCTCGATGCTGCGCCGGGCCAGATCGGCCGGGACCGGGGTGGGTGAAGCATGTATGGGCTCCCCTTCCACCTGGGGTTTCTGCGCGGCGGTCTGGTAGTCGGAGCGGACCTGCTGCATCAGGGCCCGGGCCTGCTCTTCCAGGGCCTGCACCCGGCTGCTGGTCTGCGCTTCCGCGCTCATGGGCTGGTCCTGGGGGGAGACGGGCAGGGGGGAGCTGGCCTGGTGTTCCTCTGCCACGGTCCCCCCACCCTCCAGGTTGTGCTGGGCCAGCACATCGGCCTCCAGGGGTCGCTCCTTGGACTTGGCGTTCACCAGCACCACATTGATGGGGGGCTGGTAGTTGTCGAACAAGCGGGGATTGGCCTGCTTGAACTGCATGCCGAAAATGACCACGGTATGCACGATGGCGGCCATGAGTACCGCCTTGGCAAAGCGGTCATCCCAATCCACCGAGGTGAGGGGATCGTAGGGGCCCGGCGCGAAGGCCGACTTCAGGCGTCCGATGGCCCCAGACATGGCCCCAGATAGCGACAAGACAACTCGATGTCGAGGAAATCCAGCGTACCGATCTCCACCCGCATGCGCTCCCCCGGGTTCAGAGTGGGCGCGCCCAGGACCCGGGTGATGAGCGGGATACGCTCGAAGCGCACCAGGTTTTCCTTGATCAGGCTGGCCGTCATCTCCCGCACCCCTTCCTGGGCCAGCCAGCGCAGGCACCAATAGCGCTCCATGCGGCGCTGGAAGTCGGCATAGGCATCATAGGCCAGCTCGAAATCCCGCACGGCGGCGAACAGCATGGGGTCGTTGCCCGCATGGGGCGCCGGCTCACCCTGGCTGGCCGCCAGGATCTGGCGCTGATTGATGAGATCCACATAACGCCGCAGGGGGGACGTGCTCCACACGTAGTGTTCCACACCCAGGCCCTCGTGGGGGGCCGGCTTCAGGCTCATGCGCACCTTGCCCGCGGTCTGGGCCCGGTATACGCCAGCCACACCCTTGTCCGCCAGCATGGCGGCCCAGCGGCTGTTGGCCAGGATCATCAACTCGGACACCAGCTTGTCGATGGGGTTGCCGCGCAGGCGAGGAATGATCTGCACATGCTCGTCGGGGGCCTCTCCCGTGACCTGAAAGAGGTAATCGTGGCGTTGCACCGGATCTTCCCTGCCGCGCTGGGCTTCGAGCTGGCTGGCAAAGCCATGCAGCCATTCCAGCTCCCGGCGAAAGGGATAGTCAGCCCCCCCCCGGCCGATGGTGTCCGGGTTGAAGAGGGGCTCCAGGCTGGCATGCCGCAGATTGGCCGCCACCCATATCCTGTCCACGCAGGTGCTCAAACCCAGGATACTGTGGTCCGGCGCCACCTCCACATACAGGGACAGGGCCGGACACTCCCGATTCTCTCCCAGGGAGTAGGCACTGAACAGGCCCTCGGGCAGCATGGTGATCTTGTCCCCGGGCAGGTACACCGTGGACAGCCGGGTCGCCGCCAGGCGGTCCAGCTCGGAGCCGGGGGGGATGGCCAGGGCCGGGGCGGCGATATGTATCCCCACTCGCGCACCGCCATCCTCGCGCAAGACCACCGAGAAGGCATCGTCGATCTCCGTGGTGCCGACGTCGTCGATGCTGAAGGCCGGTACATTGCTGGCGGGCAGTTCCGGCGGCGGCGGCGGGGGCTGTACACTGGGAAAACCCCGGCCCCGGGGGAAATGTGTGAGCAGGAAGCCCTGCACATGGAAGTCATGGGGAGAGGGGATGGCCCCGCACTGGTCCAACAGGCGCACCACCGACAGGCCGGTCTCCGCACTGGCATCCATGAGGGCCTTGTATTCCAGGCTGTTCTTGTCCGGCTTGTGGGCCAGCTCATTGACCTTGTCCGCCATGGCCTGGGGCAACTGTCCGGTCTTGAGCTGGGCCACCCACTCGACGCGCAGACGGGCTTCCCGGGCCTTGCGCTCCAGGGCCGCCTTGGCCGCGGCCAACTGCTCCGCCGACGCCGCCTTGTAGCGGCCCTTGCCCTTCTTCTGGAAGTAGATGGGGGCACCATGCAGGGCCAGGGCGATGGCTGCCGCCTCGATGGCATCCGGATTGTGGCCGTAGTATTCGGCAGCCAGGTCCGCGAAGCCGAACTCGGCCTCTCCCGCCACTTCCCAGAGAAAATCCAGATCCAGCGCCGCCTGCTGCTCCCGGGCCCTCTCCATGACCTGGGCCGGGTCCGGGCCGGCATAGCGCAGGAGCACGTTGGCTGCCTTGAGCTTGCCCCGCCTGCCGTGCTGGGATTCGATCTGCAGGGAACCAACGCCGTCCGTCAGCAGGGTGCCGGCCTTGATGTCGCCGTCTTCCTCGTAGAGCAGATACATCAAAACTCCAGGATCTGGGGCAGATAGGCCGCGAAACGGGTAAAGCCGTGATCCCCCCCCTCCAGCACCACCTGGCGGGCCCCGGCATAGAAGGCCACGGCCTCCCGGTAGTCCAGCACCTCGTCTCCACTTTCCAGCAAGAGCAGATAGTTGTCCATTCTGCCGGGTTGCACGCGCAGGGCCTGGAGCTCGTGGAGATGCTCCTGGGTGAAGACGTATTCCTCGCCACTGTGCCAGTTCTTCTGGGTCTGCCCCACATGGCCGGCCAGCTTGACGTCACAGTGCACACAGGGGTTCACCAGCACTGCCTTGAGGTCGTACTTCTCCGCCAGCCAGGTGGCGTAGTACCCTCCCAGGGAACTGCCTATGAGCTTGGCCGGGCCCCGGGAGCGCGCCACCAGGTCCTGCAACAGGCTCAGGGCCTGGGCCGGCCGGCTGGGCAGATCGGGACAGACACAGGCCTCTCCCAGGCCCCGGGCCTGCATCCAGGCCGACAGTTCCCGGGCCTTGCCGGATTGGGCGGAGCTGTTGAAGCCATGTATATAGATGAGCATGGGACGACGGATTGGCACTAGGAGCTGGCCATTTTAACGGTCTTCCGCGCGCCCAGCCTGCGCCAGCCAGACGCCGAGCTCGTCCATGACCTGGTTGGCGGCCTGGCCCAGGGCATCGGCGGCACCGGCGGCGTCATAGCTCTGTAGCGGCACCTGGGCCACGAAGATCCGGCGCGCCATCAGGCCCGCGTCCGCCCGACGCACCAGTTCCGCCTCCAGCAGCATGAGGGCCACCCCGGGGGGTTGGGAGGCATCGTGATAGAAGTCCACGAGGCGGGTATTGAGCTGGAAATCGCCGTACACACCGCTACCCAGGGGGGCCACCGCGGCAAATACGGCCGCCGCCTCCAGACGCTGGCGCAGCATCCAGGCCAGGCGGCGGGGCACGGGCTCGCTCCATTGCGCATACTGGTACTGGCCCCGGGTGCCCGGGATGCGGCTGAAGGCCAGGGCGGTGTCCTGATAGAAAGGAGGGGCCTCCATCTCGCGCAACAGCAGGGTGCCGGCATGGGTGGCGGCACTGGCTTGTACCGGCCCCGGGTCGGTGAGTACGTAATAGCTCACCGCCGTGGGGGGCTTGCCCGGCAGGGCGCAGCCCGCCAGGAGGAGCAGGAGGGCAGACAGGAGCCCGGCGCGTCTCAGGTGCATCATTTCTTCTCCCCCGGGCCCAGGGTGTCCAGATTGGCGCCGTACAACAGGCGCGCTGGATCCGACAGGGCCAGGCCGCTGCCCTGCAGGGCATCGCCGGCCAGGCGCAGGGAATGGGCCGTGGTCTGGATCTCCTGGCTGGCCAGATCCGCGGACAGGCGCAGCTGCAGGGCCAGGCCCTGCACTTCCCGATCCAGGACCGTCAGGGTTTGGCGCGCAGCCGCCAGGGTGGATTCCGTGGCCGTGGTCACCCGCTGCAGCTGGGCATCGGTCTGGCGCAGGATCTGGCCCGCATCGCTGCCCAGATCGTCCAGCCGCATGCTGGCGCGGCGGGTGCTGGCCAGGGTGGCGGTCAGCTCTTCGCGCAGATCCGGCAGATTCTGGCGCAGATCGGCGGTGAGGCCGTCCAGATTGGCCAGGATGCCGGCAATGGCCGCCTGATTTTGCTGGGCCAGCAGGGCATTGAAACGCACCAGGGCTTCCCGGCCTTCCAGACTCATGTCTTCCAGGGTGCTGGCCACCCGGGCCAGCTGGGGAACGCCTTCCTGGATGACCGGGTAGCGTTCGTTCTCGGGAATTTCCACCAGGGGCGCGCCACCCTCGGCCGGGTTCATCAGATCCACGGCGGCCAGGCCGGTGACCATGTGCCGCGCCATTTCCGCCCGCACCCCCTGCAGCACCGGCGTGCGGGCATCCACCTGCAGGGTGACCCGCACCCGGCGTGCGTCCCCGGGCAGGATGGCGTAGTCCTCCACTTTGCCCACCTTGATGCCCCGCATGCGTACGTCGCTGCTGATCTGCAGCCCTTCCAGGGACTGCTTCTCGAAATAGACGGTATAGCGCTTCATTGCCTGGCTTTCGGTACCGCCGGTGAGCCAGTACAGCCCCCCGGCCAGCAGGGCCACCAGGGCCAGGACCCCCAGGCCCACCCAGGCATAGCGTGTTTCAGGTTCCACTGTTTACCTCCTTCTCTCCGCTCGGGAGGAGAAATAGGATCGTATCCACTCATGCTCGACCCTTGCCACCTCCGCCACGGGCCCGTCGGCAATCACCCGGCCGGCGTGCAACACGATGACCCGGTCCACCAGACCCCAGAGGGTGTCCAGGTCGTGGGTGGTGAGCAGGGTGGTGAGGCCCAGGCTGTCGCTCAGGGTGCGCAGCAAATGGTCGAACTCCCGGGCACTGATGGGATCCAGGCCCGAGGTAGGTTCGTCCAGAAACAGCAGTTCCGGCTCCAGGGCCAGGGCCCGGGCCAGGGCTGCCCGCTTCTTCATGCCCCCGGACAGCTCCGCCGGGCGCTTGTCTGCCGCATCCAGGGGCAGACCTGCCAGGCGGATGCGCAGGCGCACCACCTCGTCGCGCAGGCCTTTTGGCAGATTGGTGTGCTCGCGCAGGGGCACGGCCACGTTCTGGGCCACACTCAGGGACGAGAACAGGGCGCCTTCCT
This sequence comes from uncultured Thiobacillus sp., assembly GCA_964628785.1. GTDB lineage: Bacteria > Pseudomonadota > Gammaproteobacteria > Burkholderiales > Thiobacillaceae > PFJX01. Next base: position 5,583 of record CAZVNY010000022.1, on the reverse strand, counting down.
GGAAGAGCACCCCGAAACGGCGTCGCACCCGGTTCATCTCCCGGCTGGACAGGCGCCAGAACTCCTCGCCCAGGACCCGCACCACGCCCGCCGTGGGGCGCAGCAGACCGATGCATTCCCGCAACAGCACGGTCTTGCCGGTGCCGCTGCCGCCGATGAGGGCCACCACCTCACCAGGCTGCAGGTGAAAGCTGACGCCGTCATGCAGCCAGCGCCCCCCCAGGTAGGTGCGTATGTCCTGGGCTTCCAGTACGGCTGCCTGGGGGTTCATCGGCCCACGTAATCCGGTGAAGTCACGGCAAAGGCCGCGTTGATGAGGATCACCGCCACCAGGCTTTGCACCACCGTACTGGTGGTGCGCTCCCCCACGCTGCGGGCATCCCGGGTGACGGCAAATCCGTTGCGACAGGCGATGAGGGCGATGGCCACGGCAAAGACCGGCGCCTTGTACAGGCCGTAAAACAGGGATTTCAGGGTGAGCACGTCCTTGAGCCGGCCAAAAAAGGTGAAGAAGGTGATGTCCAGCTGCTGGGAAGCGATGAGGGCGGAACCCAGCAAACCGGTCAAATCCCCGAAGAAGGTCAGCAGGGGCATGACCATGACGATGGCCAGCAATCGGGGCAGCACCAGCACCTGGTAGGGGGACAGACCCAGGGTGGTGATGGCGTCCAGCTCCTCGGTGACCTTCATGGCGCCGATCTGGGCGGTAAAGGCCGCACCGGAGCGCCCGGCCACCAGCACGGCGGTGAGCAGGGGGCCCAGCTCCCGGGTCAGGGCCAGGGCCACCCCATCCACCACGAAGATGTTGGCGCCGAATTTCTCGATCTGGGTGGCCAGCAGATGGGCAAAGACCAGACCCACGAGAAAGGTCATGAGACCCACGATGACCAGGGCCTCCAGGCCCACCACTTCCAGCTGGGTGAACAGCTCCCGGGGGCGCAGGCGCGTGGGGTGGAGCAGGACCTCGCCCAGGGCCTGGCCCACGTGCCCGACGAAGGCCAGCATGCTGCGGCCGCCCGCCAGGGCAGCCATGGCCAGTTCCCCCAGGCGGGTGAGCCAGCCTTTCCTGGCGACCACGGGCTCCGCCGCCAGCTGCAGGCGCTCGGCCACCAAGGCCAGCAATTCCAGGTGGCGCCGGGCAAAGTCCTGCAACAGGGCGTCCGTCCACACCACACCCCTGGCCTGCAGGCCCTGGATGAGCAGCATGGCGGCGGCGCTGTCCAGGGCCTGCAGCTCCCCACCCTGGATCTGCAGGGGTCTGCCAGCCAGCGTCGGCAAGCCGTTCAGACTGGCCTGGATCTCCGTCAGCCGGGCCAGGCCCCAGTGGCCCGCCAGATGCAGGCACGGCCCCTCCGTGGTGGTGCTCAGGCGCAGCAGGGGGCTGTCAGCCATGACGCCGGACTACCGGGCCGGCTCCGTCGCCGGTGCAGCCAGCCGGGCCAACAGCTTGTTGTGGATGTCGCCGAAACCGCCATTGCTCATGATGAGTACATGGTCGCCGCTCCGGCTGGCGCGGGCAATGGCCTCCACCAGGGTGGAGAGGTCGGCATGGGTCTGCAGCTTGTGCCCCAGGGGGGCCAGGGCGGCGGCCACGTCCCAGTCGATACCGCCGCTGTAGCAGAACACCTGGTCCGCCCCGGCCAGGCTGGCGGGCAGCTGGGACTTCATGACCCCCAGCTTCATGGTGTTGGAGCGGGGTTCCAGCACGGCCAGGATACGCTGCTCCCCCACCTGGGCGCGCAGCCCCGCCAGGGTGGTGGCGATGGCCGTGGGGTGGTGGGCGAAGTCGTCGTAGACCGTGATGCCGTTGACCGTGCCCCGCAGCTCCATGCGCCGCTTCACATTGTGGAATCGGGCCAGGGCGCGGATAGCTTCCCCGGGGGGGACCCCGGCATGGCGGGCGGCGGCGATGGCGGCCAGGGCGTTGTTACGGTTGTGCTCCCCCAGCAGATCCCAACTCACCCGGCCCAGCAGCCGGTCTGCCAGCCAGACGTCGAAATGGCTGGCGCTGCCCGGCACGGCTTGTGCCCGCCACTCCCCCGGGCCGGCAAAGCGCTCCACCGGCGTCCAGCAGCCCCGGGCCAGCACCCGCTCCAGGTTGGCGTCGCCGCCCTGGCTGAGCAACAGGCCGTTGCCGGGCACGGTACGCACCAGATGGTGGAACTGGGTCTCGATGGCGGTCAGATCGGGAAAGATGTCGGCATGATCGTATTCCAGGTTGTTCAATACCGCGGTTCGGGGCCGGTAATGCACGAACTTGGAGCGCTTGTCGAAGAAGGCCGTGTCGTACTCGTCCGCCTCGATGACGAAAAAGGGAGAGACGGTGAGGCGGGCGGAAACACCGAAGTTCACGGGTACGCCGCCGATCAGATAACCTGGATCCAGGCCGCAGTCCTCCAGGATCCAGGCCAGCATGGAGGCGGTGGTGGTCTTGCCATGGGTGCCCGCCACCGCCAGCACCCATTTCTCCCGCAAGACCTGTTCCGCCAACCACTGGGGGCCGGAGACATAGGGCAGGCCGCGATTGAGGATCTCCTCCATGAGAGGCTGTTTGCCCCGGGCAACCACGTTGCCCACCACCCAGATGTCCGGCTCCAGGGCCAGCTGTTCCGTGCCAAAGCCCTCGCTGAGCCGGATACCCAGGTTTTCCAGCTGGGTGCTCATGGGGGGATAGACGTTGCTGTCGCAGCCGGTGACGGTATGCCCGGCCTGTTGCGCGATGACGGCGATGCCGCCCATGAATGTGCCGCAGATGCCTAGTATGTGGATGTGCATTGCTGGAAAATGAACGGAAGTGCCCGGGCATTATCCCGGATTGCGTTCCCTTGCAGTACGCCGGCCCCGGGCCAGCCTCCTCCCCCCCGCAGAAACAGCCCACACATGCCCTGCCCCACCGCCTTTGCCCGCCCCGGCACGACACAGCCGCCTGCCCCCGCCCGAAGGCATGACGGGCGCCCTGGGCGGACCAGGCAGAACGTCTGAACGTGTCCGTCAGCCCGGCCCGTCTTTTTGCCGCCCGTCTGGTAAATGCAGTTTTACTGGAGGGCCGCAGTCTCACCCAGGCCCTGAACAGCCTGCGGGAGACCGCCCCGCCGCAGGCCGGCCGCAGCCTGGCCGCGGCCCAGAGCCTGGCCTATGGCACCCTGCGGCAGGCCGCCCGGCTGCGCTTCTTCCTCGACCGCCTGGCGGGTCGCGCCCTCTCCCCGCCCGCGCTGCTGGGTCCCCTGCTGGTGGGTCTGCACGAGCTGGACAGCCGCAGCAGCCCGGACTATGCCGTGGTCAACGACACGGTGGCAGCGGTGGCCCAGGAGCATCCCCGGGTCCGGGGCTTTGCCAATGCCATCCTGCGCAACTTCCGCCGCCGCCAGGCCAACCTGGAAGCCGCCCTGGAGCACGACGTGGAAGGCCGCTGGAACTTCCCCCTCTGGTGGCTGCAACGCCTGCAGGCCAGCTATCCGGACCACTGGCAGGACATCGTCCAGGTGCAGAACAGCCATCCCCCCATGACCCTGCGGGTGAACCCGCGCCAGGCCAGCGTGGGGGCATACGCCCAACTGCTCGGCGCGGCCGGCCACGTCAGCCGTCAGACCGGTCCCTGGGCCCTCACCCTGGAGCAGCCGGTGCCCGTGGCGGAGCTGCCCCACTTCCACCAGGGCTGGGTCTCGGTGCAGGATCTGGGGGCGCAATGGGCCGCCCCCCTGCTGGATTGTCAAGACGGCATGCGAGTGCTGGATGCCTGTGCCGCCCCCGGAGGCAAGGCCGGCCATCTGCTGGAACTGCACCGCCTGCAACTCACCGCCCTGGACGTCGATGCCCGTCGCCTGGCCCAGGTACAGACCGGCCTGCAACGCCTGCACCTGGACGCCCGGGTGATCCACGGCGATGCCGGCCGAGTGGCGAGCTGGTGGGACGGCGAGCCCTTCCAGCGCATCCTGCTGGACGCACCCTGCACCGCCTCCGGCGTGGTACGTCGCCATCCGGACGGCAAATGGCTCAAACGTGCTGAGGATTTGCAACATCTGACCCAGGAACAGGCCCGTTTGCTGGAGGCTTTGTGGCCCCTGCTGCAGCCGGGTGGCAAAATGCTCTACGCCACCTGCAGCCTCTTCCCGGATGAAAACCAGGGTCAGATCGCAGCCTTCCTGGCCCGGCATGCAGATGCCCGAATGGAGGCCATAACGGTACCCGGCTGCCACCAAGAAGACGGCATGTGCCAACTGCTGCCCGCACCGGATACGGATGGATTTTTCTATGCACGTCTGCTCAAGACCTAGCCTCTTGCGCGCCCTGCTGCTGGCGCTGGCGGTCTTGTTGAGTCTGCCCCTGCAAACCGTGCGGGCGGAAGGTATCAGCCTGGGCAAGCTGGAGGTGACGCAAAGGGACGAGTTCTTCCAGATGTCTGGCCATTTCGACATCCAGCTCTCCTCCAGCCTGGAAAACGCCCTGCACCGGGGTGTGCAGCTCGCCTTCGTGCAGGTCATGGAAAGCGAGCGCAAGCGGGACTACTGGCTGGCGCAAGGCCTGACGGAGCAGACTCGCAGCATCCGCCTGTCCTACAACGCCCTGCTACGCCAATACACCGTGAGCCTGCCCACGCTCTCCAGCAGTTACGAGACCCTGCCGGAAGCCCTGCGTGCCGCTGGTGATCTGCGTGACTGGTCCGTGCTCAACGTGCGCCAGATGAAGAAGAAGAACCAGTACAAGTTCTATGTGCGCATGTTTCTGGACATCGGCCAACTGCCCAAGCCCCTGCAGGTCAACGCCCTGGCCTCCGCCAACCGCTGGAAGCTGGACTCGGGCTGGCACGAAAAGGAAGTGAAGTACTGATGCGGCCCACAGGCTGGGTAGGAGGCCGGACCCGGGGGGCGGAGGGCGTCTGCCGTTTTTCCCCGCCCGCCGACCAAGGCTGATGCTCTACCTGGTCGCCATCAGCCTGCTGCTGGGGTCCGTCCTCATCGGGCTGCTGGCCTTCGCCGCCGACAACAGCTCCTTCTTCTCCGGCAATCTGCCCCTGCTGCTGGGCATCACCCTGGCCACCGCAGCCGGCCTGGCCGTGCTCATCGGCTACCAGGTCATGCTGCTGGTACGGCGCATCCGGGCCGGGGTCTTCGGGGCCAAGCTCACGGCCCGCCTGTTTCTCATCATCGGGCTCATGGCCCTGATGCCGGGCCTGGTGGTGTACGGCATTTCCGTGCAGTTCCTCATCAGCTCCATCGAGTCCTGGTTCGATGTGCGCATGGAACAGGCCCTGGAAGGCGGGCTGTCCCTGGGACGATCCGCCCTGGAACACGTGGAACGGGAAGTGGTGCGCAAGGGGGAAAACCTGGCGCAACAACTGGCCGAGCTGCCGCCGGTGCTGCAAACCGCCCATCTGGATGAATTACGCGAAAACGCCGGCCTGCAGGAAGTCAGCCTGTTCGACGAAAACGGCAGCGTGCTGGGCTTTGCCTCCGGCATCCGGGGCAGCCTCCTGCCCCCCACGCCGGAGCCCGGCGCCCTGTGGCAGGCCAGGCTGCAACAGCCCTGGTCCCGGTTGCGGGCCTCGGACAAGGATGATGGCATCTCCGTGCACGTGGTGGTACC
>CAZVNY010000021.1:0-13318 GCA_964628785.1 uncultured Thiobacillus sp. | reverse complement strand
CGGTTCATCCCCGCGGACGCGGGGAACACGGGCTGAATCTGTGGCCGACGAGCTGATGGGGCGGTTCATCCCCGCGGACGCGGGGAACACGCAGCGGCCGCCGTCGACGAACCCTCAGAATGCGGTTCATCCCCGCGGACGCGGGGAACACAACTGCCGTCGGCGAGATAATATGCGGCATTTCGGTTCATCCCCGCGGACGCGGGGAACACACATCTCCGATAGATAAATACGTTCCGATGTCCGGTTCATCCCCGCGGACGCGGGGAACACTGCTCTGGTACGTCTGGAGGGACGTTGATGGCCGGTTCATCCCCGCGGACGCGGGGAACACTCCGGCCGCGCCTCATCCACTACCGTTCTGGCCGGTTCATCCCCGCGGACGCGGGGAACACAGCCTTTTTGCTCCAGGGATGTTGTTGTTGCGCGGTTCATCCCCGCGGACGCGGGGAACACGAAAACCATGAAGATTTACACGGCCTGGTACACGGTTCATCCCCGCGGACGCGGGGAACACTGGCAAGAGCAGCGTTGTGGGTGAGATACGTACGGTTCATCCCCGCGGACGCGGGGAACACGTGCCCGCGCTCTCAGCTTTGATTACACCGGGCGGTTCATCCCCGCGGACGCGGGGAACACGGTTTGCCGGGGAAAGATTCGCAGGCCGCTTGCGGTTCATCCCCGCGGACGCGGGGAACACTATTGATGGAGAAATCGCCACGGGCATTGTTACGGTTCATCCCCGCGGACGCGGGGAACACACTTAAAACAAGTACCTGTTGTTAAAGAGCTTTCAGGCACGCTGAAATTCTACCGCGTCTCTTCGCCTTAGTCGGGGGTGGATAAAGGCGGCATGAAGGAGACCAGCTTTGCACCATCCATTTCCACAGGGATACGGCGATTTGCCCCCAGGGTTATGAAATCGAATCCGGCTTCATTGTTGGTTCGCCATGCCATGACAGCGTTGCCCTCGCCGATCCCTGCCTCCACTTGCGCCCAGATGTGCTGACGAACCTTGGCAGAGTAGTTGCCCACATAAACACCGGCACGAATCTCCAGCAACCACACGGCCAAGCGACCACGCAGACGTGGCGGGACGTTTTCAACCACGATGACCAGCATCGCCCAGCGGCTTCTCGTCGACAATGGCGGGGCCGACCTGCTCAGGAGCGGCTTCGGGGGGCGCAACACCACCAGCGGAGAGCATGTCTTCGATGCCCGGGATGATGCGCTCCAGCAAGCGGGTTTCGCGAAAAATGTCACGGCAGGCCAGACGCACCTGGCGTTCCGGGTTGGGGGGTGCTTTGGCGGCGATCTTGAAGGCTACGGGTACTACGGTCTCGAATTTGTAGATATCCGCTACGTCATACACAAAGGACAAAGGCTTGCCGGTGTGGATAAAGCCCACTGCCGGGGCATAGCCGGCGGCCAACACGGCCGCCTCGGTCACACCGTACAGGCTGGCAGTGGCAGCGGACAGGCAACGGTTGGGCAGGTCGGAGACATCCCACTCGCTCGGGTCGTAGTTGCGGGTGCGCCATTCCACGCCATATTTCTTCGCCAAACGCTTGTACATCTCCCGTACCCGTGCGCCTTCGATGCCGCGCAACTGCTCTACGGATCGGCGCTGGGGCGCTTCCTCGCCAAAGCGCAGGGCATACATCCTGCGCACCACCTTGAGGCGCAAGTCATCGTCCAGGGCCAGGCGTGCCTGATAAAGCAGTCGGTCGGCCCGTGCACCTCCCGGTTGGCCGGCCGAATAGAGCCGCACGCCGGCCTCGCCGATCCATACCAACAGGGTCCCCACCCGGGCCGCCAGGGCACAGGCCATATGGGAAACCCGGGTACCCGGTTCCAGCATGAGACAGGCCACACCGCCAACGGGGATATGGGTGCGCACGCCGTTCTTGTCCACCACCACGAAGGCACCGTCCAGCACGTCGAGCTGACCGCGCTCGATATACAGGATGGACAGACGCTCCTTGATGGGGATGGGGCGCAGGGGCGGGAGGAGGTCTGCCATCAACGTAACCTTACTCTTGCGCCATACGCAGGGCTTGGGCCACCACGTTCGCGCCCAGGAAATAGCCGGACGCGATCAAAGCATCAAGGTGAGACCGGACACTGGCCAACCGGCCTCGGCGCTTGGCCAGCACCAGCACACCCGCGGTGCCAATGACCTTCACGCCGAGCTGCATTGCCACACTGCGCCCGGCTTTGTCGTCCATCAACACACCCGTGTTCTGCTCCAAAGCCAACGCAATCGCGCTGCTTTCGCCCGGATCGAGCCCCCATACGGGCAACGCTTCATGTGGCGAGAGCAGTTCCAGCCGCCCAGCATCCACTGCCCCTCGAATACGCGCACCTTCTCCGCAATCCGGCTTGGCCTCACATTCCACCAAGACTATCGGCGTTAGGAACACCCGATGGAACAGTGCCGGCAGCAATTCCAGCAGTTCCAGACGGGCCAGCGCGATCAATGGCCCGGTATCGGCCACGACCAGCCTATTCGAAGTCGGCAAGCTCACGCTCCAGTTCGCCAGGCTCCATGCGCAGCACGGGTATCCGCAAGCTACCCAGCAGATCGATGAACGCCGAATGGGTCATCCCGGAGAGCTTCACGGCCTGTCCAAGGCTGATCTTCTCTTCATCGAACAACTTCACGGCCAGGGCCACATTGACACCGCTCTTGAGTAGCGTCTCGTCAAACGGAACCGCTACAAACACCGGCTGCCCATGCTTGGTGACCACGGAAAGCTTGCCCGCCTCGGCATCACGTACCAGTTCGCCGGTGCGGTCTCGCAGGTCGCGGATGGTAAAGGTCTGCATGATTGGCTCCTGTTGTACCCACACTTGTGGGTACATTTTAGCCCGTCCGGCGGACAAGCAACAGACCGCAGCCGAATGCCTTGGCGGGGCCGATGCCGTTTTCATCTGGTCACCAGCGCCAGCGATAGCATTCCAAGCCCCATGGCTTTGCCGTGCCCGAAGCCGTTCAACACGCTCTGGCGCAAGATTTCCGGAGCGTTGGCTTGTAGCAGGCCATCGAATAAGGCGGTATGTAGCGTGATACGGTTACCGTTGCGACCCTGCCGGACTTGCAGCCGTTCGCAGCCGCCGCGTACACAACCCAGCACAGAAAACCCATGCCGTTCGCCTTGGCGGGCAATCCAGGCGAGTTGTTCGTCTTCGCGCGTCAGCCCATAACGCTTTCCATTGCGGGTCACGGTAGGGTTGGCCAGCAGACGGAAGCGGTAACGTGCGCCGGGTTGGACCAGTGTGTCCAAGTCGACAGCCTTGTTGGCGTGGACTTCGTCCGCATAGCCGGGAAATGCATCAAGCACGGACCAGTCCGCCTGCTGCGTGGATTGCACCAGGACGACGGAAGATGGCTGGTAATCGGCCCGGCGCTCCAGCCGCCAGAGGAAACGCGCCGGTGCGGTTTCGACATCGGCCGCGAAGGCGCGCGCCAGGGTGCGGTGCATTTCGTAGGCATCGGAGAGATCGCGCCGCGCCTGGGGGTGACGGGGGTCGAGAGTCAGTTTGCTCAGGTACATGGAATTGGCTCCGAGACAATGTAGCGCGGGCCGAACCGGCGCTCCGAAAACGGCGCGACCGGCTGATCCAGGCGCACGGTGCCGGCGCTGGCGTGCTCAATGATCAAGCGAATCGGTTCGCCCTTGTGTTCGTGCCTGGCCGTGGCGATACCCGGCCAGGCAAGCAAGGCGTCGCGTAGCCCTTCCTCGTGCAGGGCGCCTTTCAGCCACACCGGTTCGCCCGGCGGGAAGCTCTTGCGCCCGAGTGCGAGGGGCCAGGCCGGGGCGCGCAAGGCGGCGTGGATGCGTTGCAGCAGGCCGCGGTCGTCGCCTTCCAGGCCGACCAGGAAGGCGGCGTCGGCGAGGTAATAGCGGGGGCTGATGACGGTGCGGCCCATATCCACCTTGCCGGCGGCGGAGACGACGCCGGTGGCGGTCTGGTAATCCCGCATCAACAAACCTTCCCGGTCCACCCGCACGCCCATCTTCAGCCCGGCCAGATCGTCCACCGGCTCGGCACGGTCACGTCCCAACGCGGCGCAGACCAGGCCGAGGACGCCGGATTTGGACGGCTCCAACTGGCTGTCGCGTTCATCGAAGCGGCTGGTCGTGCCCCAGGACTGCATGGGGCCGGCCAGCCGCAAGAGCAGGGTCGGCATGGTCAGGCTCCCAGTTCGGCACGGACTTTGTCCTGCACCCAGTCCGCCAGCGCATTCAGGCTGGCTTGGGCTTCCCCCTTGTCTTCCGGCCAAGCCCCAGTCAGGTCGAGATAGGCCCAGTCATCCTTGCCGTCGCCATAGAAGCCGGCGACCTTGGCATCGTGTTCGGCGAGGGTGCCCACCGACAGCGCGGTGAGCTCCTTGTCGGCCTTGGGCCAGACCGGCTTTTCGAAGGCATTGGCCAGATTGAACGGGCTGGAGTGGCGCAGCACCACGCCGACGAAGCTAGGCGGGTTGTGGGCGGCAAAGGTGTTCTGCTTGCCGGTGGGAATGGCCCGCGCCATGGCCTGCGTGAAGGCCTTGATGCCGGTCAGGGCAAGTGCTTTGTCTTCCTGCAGGTTCTTGACCAGTTTGCCTGCATCGATCACGGCATAACGGTAGAAGGTGGCGGAGTTGAATTCGTTATGGCTAATCATCTCCACCTGCGGCTCACCAAGCTCGGCTCTGTCGTCGACGGCCGTGAAGTAGTCGAACTCACGCTCGACCCGATGCGTGGACAGAGCATGGGCGACCTGACAGGCGGCATCCTGGTTCACGCCCGGCATGTCGGCCAGCATGCGCCCGAACATCGCGACATCGACCGCCTTCTGGCCGTTCAGCAGGGCCTTGGCTTCCTTTTTGACCACGTCGGGCAGGCCGGCTTTGGCTTCCTTCTTGGATTTCTTCGCATCCGGCGCCGGGGCGGCGGCCAATTCATCCCAGTGTCTGTCGATCAACCGGGCGAAGGCTTCGATCTCACCTTGGCCGAGGAACAGCAAATACTCGGTCTTGCCATCCTTGAGTTTGAGCCCCGCGCCGGCCAACGCGGCTTCGATTCGATCTCCGGCATCGGTCCGGCCGATTTCCGCCAGCCGGGCTTCCAGCAGTTGTTTCAGTTTCTTGGTGCGCACCCCCTGGTTCTCGGCGGGAATCGTGGCGGCATCGGCAGCGTTGAGGCGGATCGCCCGCTTGAAGCACTGGCTGCTCACCCGCGCCCGGCGATGGCCGCCGAACAGGGCATCCTTGGGGGCGCCGGTGTCATCGCGGTTGAGGTTGGACGGGGCGAAGTTCTGGATCAGGTGGAATTCGACAAACAAGCTCATGGTGTCCTCCGGTCAAAGTTCGATTTCGGGTTCGGTTGCAGGTGAGGTGGTGTCCGCGTCGTCGGGTGAGGCGGCATGGGGGTCGTAGGCGCGGTAGAAGTCGCGCGCCCAGCGCTGGCGAAGACGGTCGCGCGCTTCCAGGTTCCAGGGATCGAACCAGCGCGCCAGGTCGTCGAGCAGCGCGACGTAGTTGCAGCCGATGCCGTCGGCCGCCAACAAGGAAACTGATTGGCGCAACAGGGTCGGCAGGCTTTCCGGCTCGGCGCCCAGCAAGGCGATGAAGCGGTGTTCGATGCTTTCGCTCCCCCGCGACCGGCCCACACGGCCCAGGGCGGTGGCGAAACTGGTTCCCTCGCCGTGTTGCGGATGGAAGGCGAACAGCCCGGCGGCCAGGTACAAGGCCTTGCGGCGCGGATCGTCGGCATGCTTGTCCGCGCCGACGAAGCGTTCGACATAGGGATAAGCGGGCGGATAGGCGCCGGGGTCGAAGCCCAGGCTGCGCTTGAGGTGGGCGAACGCCCCCCGATCCCGATCCTTGAGCCCGATCAGGTGGGTGATGAAGGATTGAGCGTGCTCGCTCATGCTGGAACCTCCTCTGGTTTGGGTGTGGATGTGGCTGCCGGGGCGGGGGAAACAAGAGTGTTCAACAGGCCGATGAACCTTGGCCAGGTCCGCGCATCCGCCCGCAAGGCGGCGGGCGAATCGCCCAGGCTGCGCCGGGTTGCCGTCCAGGACTGCTTAGCCGCTTCGACCAGCGTGGCCTTCCAGTCGCGATCCGCCGCATCGAAGTCACCGCCGGCGATCTGCTGCATCAGCTTGGGCAAAGCGCGCTCGGCGGCGGAGAAGAACGTGGCGGCGGCGGGGCCGTTGGCGAGGATATCCCGTGCTCGCTGGGCGGTTTCTTTTCGTTTTGGATCGGGCATGGTCTGGGTAATCATGTCCGTCAAGACATTGCGGAGACTCATGATGATGTTTCTGGTCTTGCCACTGTTCTTATTGGTGATTTGTAGAGCCAGTCCCTGCCAGACATTTTCCGCGAATCGGATTTGGATTCGCAGAAAGTTGGCCGCATCGGGCTGCGTGACCAATTTTTGAGGCAACTCAATTTGCTCGGTACGCCAACGCAGTGGTTTTGCTTGGCCGGATTCAAAGGTTATTCCTGCCGTTAACACATTTACCGGCGCATCTGAATCACCGAGGTTATTGAAAAGATTGGTTGCGTACTCAAGGATGGCAGGTGGGATGTCGTGGCTATGGCCGGGATCGGGCACCAAGGATGGAAGCTCACGCCAAAGTGCACGCCCCTCATTGAATGCGACACGAATGGCTTTCCCGTCTTTGTTGATGCGATAACAGGCCATGGTGTCAGGTGCATTTGGGTCTTCTTGAAGGGCTACACCTGCCGCGAGCCTAAGCCACTGGATTTGAGCGGGCGCGCCCTCGGTGTTGAACAGAACGGCCCGACTCTGCCGGGTATAACGATCGTTCGGCCCGGTTGCCAAAGTGGGTTCGGCAAGCAATTGGGCAATGGTTGGCGCTGGCCGCTCCCAGCTGGGCAGGTCATTGAGGCGCCGGGCATCGAAGGGATGTAGGCCCAGCAGAAATGTTTCGCTTATGTTGTTGCCCAAAGGCATGACGGCTGCCGTGCTGACCAACGCCCCCGCTTTATCTGAGCCTTTCAGTTTCTTTCCCGGAAAGAAACCGCCTGGGACGAACTGGTAATAGCCGAGCATATTCGTGATTACCGAAGTCACCGGCTGAGGCGTGGAGTCGAAAATCATGTGGTCGAACATTTCCGACCCGTAGAACCGGTTGATTGATACCGAGTTACTATGAAAAACCGCGTTTGCCGTGGCCGGTTCTATTGCCAACGCCGCCGCCTGCATGAACGGCTCGCTCGGGTGGAACAGCCAGAACCGTTCCCGCCAGTGCTCCAGGTAGGCTCGGATTGGCGCCTCCGGCAGTCCTTTGCGAAACCAGCGGGCGCGGTCTGTGTCTCGCCATTGGCCATGCTGGGTGGTCAAAGCCCGATGCAGGGCGGCAAGCAGCATGCGGTACAACGCGATCAGGTTGGGCGGCGAGGTTTCTGCCAGAGCAGCATAATTGCGGGCGTTCAGCAGGGTCTCGCTCAGGCTGACTTCGATCACCTCGCCAGCATGGGTGCGAACCGGTATCCAGGGCTCGTCGAGCAGGTTGAAGGTCGGTTGCTCGGTCATGTGTCCTCCTTTGTCGTGGTTTCGAAAGTTATGCCAAGTTCAGCATCCAGCCGTACCCGCAGGCGGTCGAAGTCGGCGATGCCGTCGCTGAAAATCAGCGGACGCAGGTTGCGCAGCAGCGGATGCGATTCGAAGGCATTGGGAATCGGCTGCGCGCGCAAGGCCTTGACGAGGTCTTTGCGGGACAGCCGAACCTGGCGGCGATAGATGTAATGGGCGAGGGCCGGGCCGGGTTCCGTATCCGGATCGAAGGCGGTGTCGGTGGCGAACAGGCGCCAACCCTCAGCGTTCGCCAAGATCGGTACGACGGTGAGGCTGTCTTCGCCCAGTCGGGTGACCACCCGCAGTCCGTCACCTTCGCCTTCTTCGTTCGCACGGGGGGTGGCGACGTAGGCATTGGACAGTTCGGCCTCGGCATCCAGGGCGACGTTCATCGCATGGCGCCGCTGTTCCTGGGCGAGGGCGAGATGGGTGCCCAAGGCCTGATCGAGCGTTTTCAGGTATTCCTCCCGATCTTCCGCCGCGAAGGGGTCATTGCCATACACGGCCTGCACCAGCCGGTCGATGTCTTCGGGCAGCCGCCAGATCGGCTCGGTGCTGGCGATGGCCCAGGTCCGATACAGCACGTAGGGATCATAGACGTAGCCCCAGGCGGTTTTCTTCAACTCCGGCATGTGCTCGTGCTGGAGGCCGGCCACGATCAGGCGAGGGGCGGCATGGGCCTCGGGGCGTTGCCGCTCGTGACGATGCAGGCGCCCGGCGCGTTGCAGCAACAGGTCCACCGGGGCCAGGTCGGTGATCATGAAATCGAAGTCGATATCCAGGCTTTGTTCGACCACCTGGGTCGCGACCAGCAGGGCGCGCGTCGGGCGCCGGACATGCTCGCCGCGACCGAATCTGCTCAGGACGAGCCTCTCCCGCTCGCTGCGCTCGTCCGCCGGATAGCGAGCATGGAACAACAGGAGTGGTGCATCGTCGCCGACCCGCTCCTTCAGGATGGAATACAGCTCCTGCGCGCGCTGGACGGTGTTGACGATGGCCACGCCGCAACCACCGCCGGACAGACCTTCCATGGCCGCATCGGCAAGGCAATCGAGGTCTTCCGCAATGCCGGCAACCGAGATGGGTGCGAGTGGCCGACAGGGGACGTGTTCGCCTTGGATGCCGGCGCCGCTGGCGAGCAGTACGCGGGGATAGTCGATGTCCGGGCCGCCGCAATTTCCTTCCTCCGCGCCCCAGGCATGCAGGAATGCCGTGCGACGCTTGGCCGGCAGGGTGGCGCTCATCAGCACCACCGAGCAGTTCATGGCCTTGAGCCAGCGCAGCAGCGCCTCGATCAAGCCGCTGGTGTAGGTGTCGTAGGCGTGGATTTCGTCCAGCACCACGACCCGGTTGGCCAACCCCCACAGGCGCACAAAGTGGTGTTTGACGTGAAGGGTAGCAAACAGCGCCTGATCGACGGTACCAACGCCGTAGGGCGAAAGTAGCGGACGCTTGCGTTGGGAGAACCATGCCGAGGAGGCAATGGATTCGTCTTCGGAGGCATTCACCCCGCGCAATTGATGGACCCGCTCATCCAACATCGAACCGCCATGGACGAGCTGGATATCGAGCTGGATATCCTGCACGAAGCTCTTCAGGAAGGTCAGCGCCCGTTCGAACATGGCATTGCCAGTCGCTTGTGTGGGCAGGGCCACGTACAAGCCGCGATGCCCGTTCGCGGCCTGCAGTTGGAGATGGGCAAGAAAGGCCAGTTCGGTCTTGCCCTCACCCATGGGCGCTTCAACGATCATCAGCACCGGGCCGCTGGCATTGTTCAACAAGCGGTCAGCGGCCTGTTGCAACGGACGTGCGGCAGTTGGTCCTAGCGTGCGTCCGAGGATGCGCCCAATCAGCGCGTCGGTGCCGGCATTCTCCGTGAACAACGGCCGAAAACCAGGCCAGCCGATGTCGTCCAGGGCCTGTTCGGCCAATTCGAGTGCCTTGGTGTAATGACCGGCAAGGGTTTCAGCGCGTTCTTCCAGTGAGAACCAATCCTGGTTGGAACCGATCCAGTCAGCGATGCTGGTCAAACCAGCCAACCAGACAACGGCCGGCAAAGGGATTTCTGCGTTGGGGATGGATGCGTCCACAGACAGGGTATCCATGTAGGCATCAAACAATTGCTTCCTTGCTTCGGCCCATTCATTGCCTTCGCGCATCGGCTTGGCTTCGCGCATCTCCCGCTGGCGTGGGAAGTAGCCATGATGCGCAGCCAAGGCTTGCGTGACAGCCGGTATCCAGGGTGCCCCAAAGAAACGGCGGGCAAGTTCGGAACGTAACAGCGCAGCGCTCGCCAGATCATGACGTGTTGCATTCAGAGCTACGCTGGGCGCAAACCGAAGTCCTGCCGTTTCGTCCGCCTTTTGGCCATCGGGCCATTTCGACTGAAAGCCTGGAATGGCCTTGCCGAAATCGTGCAGACCGCACATCGCCGCTGTCCAACGTCCAAATGCCGTGATGGGCAGACCAAACATCTTTGCTGCCCAAATACGGGTTTGAGGGGATTCTCTCCCTATGATGGTTTCGGCAACGGCAGCCACATCCAACATGTGGGCCAACAAGCCGTGCCCGCAAGCGTCGTCACTTTTTGCCCAGATGACATGAGCCATTGGAGGAAGACCAGAAAACTTCATCTTTGCCCCTTTTGACACCCAACAGAAAATTCTGCCTTGCCCCAATACCACCAGATCATCGGAAACTCCCTTTGTCGATTTTTTGTGATTATTTTCTGCATGAGTCTCGCCAGATGAGACTCTGAAAGCTTGTAGCGATGTTTTTTGGCAAATTATGGCGGTACAGCAGTCAGTGCAGAAAGCCCTTCCTGTGCCAAACCAGGCCCGGCAGCTAAAATCGCGCCATCCTTCCATCATCCGCCTGCCCCATGCCCCGCCAGATCCTCGTCACCTCCGCCCTGCCCTATGCCAACGGCTCCATCCACCTGGGCCATCTGGTGGAGTACATCCAGACCGACATCTGGGCGCGTTTCCAGCGCATGCGCGGACATAGCTGCATCTATTGCTGTGCCGACGATACCCACGGCACCCCCATCATGTTGCGGGCGGAGAAGGAGGGCATCACGCCGGAGGCCCTCATCGAGCGGGTGTGGCATGAGCACAAGCGGGATTTCGACGGCTTCCACATCGGTTTCGACAATTACTACACCACCCACTCGCCGGAGACCCGGCATTACGCCGACACCATCTACACCCGTCTACGGGATGCGGGGCTCATCGAAGTGCGGGCCGTGGAGCAGTTCTACGACCCGGTCAAGCAGATGTTCCTGCCGGACCGCTTCGTCAAGGGGGAGTGCCCCAAGTGTCACGCCAAGGACCAGTACGGGGATTCCTGCGAGGTGTGTGGCGCGGCCTATCAGCCCACGGAGCTCATCGCGCCTTATTCCGCCGTGTCGGGCTCTGTACCGGTACGCAGGACGTCAGAGCATTACTTCTTCAAGCTTTCGGACCCCCGTTGCGGGGCATTCCTGCGTTCCTGGATCGTGCCGCCCCAGGTGCAGGCGGAAGCGGCCAACAAGCTCAATGAGTGGCTGGAAGGCGGCCTGGCGGACTGGGACATCTCCCGGGATGCGCCCTACTTCGGCTTCGAGATCCCGGATGCCCCGGGCAAGTATTACTACGTCTGGCTGGATGCCCCCATCGGCTACATGGGCAGCTTCCGCAATTACTGCGACAGGCACGGCCTGGACTTCGACGCATATTGGCAGCCGAACTCCAAGGCCGAGGTGTATCACTTCATCGGCAAGGACATCCTCTATTTCCACGCCCTGTTCTGGCCGGCGGAGCTGCATCTGGCGGGCTTTCGTCCGCCCACGGGGGTGTTCTGTCACGGCTTCCTGACGGTGAACGGCGCCAAGATGTCCAAGAGCCGGGGCACCTTCATCACCGCCGAGAGCTATCTCAAGCACCTGAACCCGGAATGGCTGCGCTATTACTACGCCGCCAAGCTCAACGGCAGCATGGAGGACATCGACCTCAACCTGGAGGACTTCGCCGCCCGGGTGAATGCGGATCTGGTGGGCAAGTACGTCAACATCGCCAGCCGTAGCGCCGGCTTCATCAGCAAGCGCTTCGGCGGCCGTCTGGGTCCTGTGGACCGGGCCGTTACCGCGGAATTCGAGACCGCCTTTGCCCAGGGCGGCATCGCCGCCAGCTATGAGGCCAGGGACTATGCCCGGGCCCTGCGGGAGATCATGCGTCTGGCGGATGTGGCCAATCTCTACATCGCCGCGAAGAAGCCCTGGGAGATGGCCAAGCAGGAAGGCCGGGACGCGGAACTGCATCAGGTCTGCTCCACGGCCCTGACCCTGTTTCGGGACCTGAGCCTGTACCTGAAGCCGGTGCTGCCCAGATTGGCGGAAGCGGTGGAGGCCTTTCTCAACATCCCGCCCCTGAGCTGGAGCGAGCATTGGGTGCCCCTGCCGGAAGGCCACACCATCAACGAATACCAGCACCTGATGACCCGTATCGACCCCAAGAAGATCGAAGCCATGGTGGAAGAAAACAAGGAAAGCCTGCAGCCCACACCCGCCCCGGTGCAAGCCCATTCCCAGGCCCGGCACGGGCAGCACCAGCAAAAGCCCTCCCCCTCGACTGCCAAAACAGACCCGCCCTCCGGGAAGGAAGGGCTCATCAACATCGACGACTTCACCCGGGTGGAGCTGCGCATCGCGCGCATTGTCCAGGCCGAGCACGTGGAGGGTGCGGAGAAGCTGCTCAAGTTGACGCTGGATATCGGCAGCGAGACCCGCACCGTGTTTGCCGGCATCAAGGCGGCCTATGATCCCGCCACTCTGGTGGGACGCCTGACCGTAATGGTGGCCAACCTGGCACCGCGCAAGATGAAGTTCGGCATGAGCGAGGGCATGATCCTGGCCGCCGCCGACGACGAGGGCAGGCCCTTCCTGCTCGCCCCGGACAGCGGTGCACAACCCGGCATGCGCGTCAGATAGATACTGCAATGCTCACCCGTCACCTGCGTATCAGCGGCCGGGTCCAGGGTGTGTGGTATCGGGAGTCCATGCGCCGGGAGGCGGAACGCCTGCAGGTCACCGGCTGGGTGCGCAACACCTGGGATGGGACGGTGGAGGCCGTGGTCCAGGGCGAGGAAGCCGCCGTGGAGGCCCTCATCGCCTGGGCCTGGGAAGGCCCGCCCGCCGCCCGGGTGGAAAAGGTGGATGTCAGCCCGGCGATGGGGCGTTTCTACATTTTCGAGCGTCTGCCCACGGCCCAGGCGGATTGAGCCCGGCGGCCAGGGGATGTGGCGGCTTGCGCGGGCCATTCAGGACCGTTCAGTGCCCCGGACCCAGTCGTTCGCAATAGTCCACCACCAGTCTTTCCCCGGTCTGCTGCAGATCGAAGCTCTCCGAGTCCAGCAACCAGTTGCGGATGAGACCATCCACCAGGGCATAGAGGCCCACCGCCGCACGCTCGATATCCACCGTAGCCATCACCTGGCCCTTGGCCACGGCGTGGCGCAGACTCTCCTGCACGTCCTGCAGACAGCGGCGGCGGCTTTCCCTTTGCCTTTCCAGCATGTCCGCCATTTCACCCACGAACTCGCACTTGAAGGTGAAGACTTCGAACACCCGTCGGTAATGGGGGTCGCCGGCCACCTGGGCCAGGACTGCCCGGGCGGATTCCTGTATCTTGGCCAGGGGGTCCGTAAGGGCCACGTCCGCCAGGGCCTGGTGCATGGCCTCCAGGGGC
>CAZVNY010000020.1:0-13585 GCA_964628785.1 uncultured Thiobacillus sp. | reverse complement strand
GGCTCGCCATCATCAACAGCTACGGCGGCGACATGGGCCAGACCTACGGCGTGCCCGTGAGCGAGATCGTCGAAGGCATCAAGAACGGCGTGCGCAAGGTGAACATCGACACCGACCTGCGCATGGCCTCCACCGGCTCCATTCGCAAGCATCTGGCGGAGAACAAGGCCAACTTCGACCCACGCAAGTTCCTCAAGGAGGCCACCAAGGCCATGAGCGGCATCTGCAAGGCCCGCTACGAGGCCTTCGGCTCCGCCGGCATGGCCAGCAAGATCGGCAAGGTCTTCAGCCTGGAGGAAATGCAGCAGCGCTATGACAAGGGCGCGCTGGATCCCCGGATCAACTGATCCCACAGGCTAGAATCCCGGGGCGGTTTGGGCATGCCAGACCGCCCCTTTTCTTTTTTGCCGCCATCATGTCCGACACCCTCAATAACGTCCTCGACGACGCCCTCTTCGCATCCAATATCCAGTCCCTGCCCCTGTTGCACCGGGGCAAGGTGCGAGACATCTACGCCATCGACGACAAGCGCATGCTCATCGTCACCACGGACCGCCTCTCCGCCTTCGATGTGGTCCTGCCCACCCCCATCCCGGGCAAGGGCAAGGTGCTCACCGCGGTGGCGGATTTCTGGTTCCACAAGCTGGCCCCCATCCTGCCCAACCAGCTCACCGGAGAGGCCCCGGAAGATGTGCTGACCCCGGAGGAAAGCCCCCAGGTCGCGGGCCGTGCCGTGGTGGTGAAGCGCCTGCAGGCCCTGCCGGTGGAGGCCATCGTACGCGGCTATCTAGTGGGCTCGGGCTGGGAGGACTACCGGCAGACGGGCCGGGTCTGTGGCCATGTCCTGCCCCCAGACATGCAGCAGGCCCAGCGTCTGCCCCAGCCCCTGTTTACCCCTTCGACCAAGGCCGCCGTGGGCGAACATGACGAGAACATCGATTTCGCCCGTTGCGCGGCCCTGCGGGGCGAGGATCTGTCCGTCCGGGTGCGGGATGCGGCCATCGCCCTGTACACGGCGGCGGCCGACTATGCCCTGAGTCGGGGCATCATCATCGCCGACACCAAGTTCGAGTTCGGCCTGGACGAGAACGGCGCGCTCACCCTCATAGACGAGGTCCTCACCCCGGATTCCTCGCGTTTCTGGCCCGCTGACCAATATCGGGTGGGCAGCAACCCGCCCAGCTTCGACAAGCAATATGTGCGGGACTGGCTTCTGGCCTCCGGCTGGGACAAACGGCCCCCGGGCCCCGAACTGCCCCCCGAGGTGGTGGCCCGTACGGCGGAGAAATATAACGAAGCCCTGCGCCGTCTCATCACATGATGCGGGAACTCCTGCCCGACTCGCGTACACTCATGCGCGGGAGTCGGCCAGACAGCCGCCGTGGCAATCCACGGAGGAAAGTCCGGGCTCCACAGGGCAGGGTGCCAGGTAACACCTGGGCGCCATAAGCCGGGACACATCCCGGCCCAAAGCGACGGAAAGTGCCACAGAAACATACCGCCGATGGCCGGCCCCAGGGTCGGATCAGGCAAGGGTGAAATCGTGCGGTAAGAGCGCACGGCCGCGTCGGCAACGGCGGCGGCGGGCAAACCCCACCCGGAGCAAGGCCAAATAGGCAGACGATGAAGCGGCCCGCTGAGTCTGCGGGTAGGCTGCTCGAGGCGGCGAGTGATCGCCGTCCCAGATGAATGGCTGTCCACGACAGAACCCGGCTTATCGGCCGGCTCCCACTTCCCGCCTGTGCACAGGACACCCGGACGAGCAGCCTCCACTTTCCCACACAACTTAATGTTGCGCTTTAACTTGCGCACGTACGTACCGATCCCCAAAAGGTATTTCACGGAATCGCCCTGGCCTTTGTAAGTCCTTGATGCCATTGAAAAAAAACCCATTGCAGCGCTTGACCGGGGGAGACGAGCTTCATATAGTGGGAAGAAGTGGGAAACGGTGTGGATTTGTGTCATACCGTGGAATAAGGGGTGTCAGGAGACATGTTCAGAGGCTCGACGCAGTTGGCGTTGGACGGGAAAGGGCGCTTGTCCATTCCGGCCAAATATCGCGAGCGCCTGCTGGCGCGCTGCGGGGGCCATCTCATGCTCACGGCGGACCCCACCAATGGCTGCCTCCTGCTCTACCCCTACCCCGAATGGGAAGCGGTGGAGGCCCGCATCAACGGCCTGAGCAGCATGAACCCGATGACCAACAAGCTGAAGATGTTGGTGGTGGGCTCGGCGGAAGAGCTGGAGCTGGATTCCGCCGGCCGCATCCTGGTGCCCCCCATGCTGCGCAAATACGCAAAGCTGGAAAAGGACGTGGTGCTGGTGGGTCAGGACAAGAAATTCGCCCTGTGGAGCGAAGCCGCCTGGCAGGCCCTGTTCGAGCAGGCTGCCCAGCTGCCGGAAATGCTCAACGAGGCCCTGCGCGACGGCACCCTGCCTGAGGAGCTCAAGGGCTTCTCGCTGTGACGCCGGTCCACGTCCCCGTCCTGCTGGCTGAGGCGGTGGCGGCTTTGCAGATTCAGCCAGAGGGCATCTACGTGGATGCCACCTTCGGCCGAGGTGGACACAGCCGGGCCATCCTCGAGCGGCTGGGGCCCTGGGGCAGGCTCATCGCCCTGGACCGGGACCCGCAAGCCGTGACTCTGGGACGGGAATTGGCTGACGAGAGGCTGGTGGTGCTGCACACCGCCTTCTCGGGCTTGCAGGAGGCGGTAAGGCAGCAGGGTGTTGCACAGGTGGACGGGGTGTTGTTCGACCTGGGGGTGTCCAGTCCCCAACTGGACGAGGCGGCAAGGGGATTCAGCTTCAGGTTCGATGCCCCGCTGGACATGCGCATGGATACCAGCCGGGGTATGACCGCGGCCCAATGGCTGAATGAAGCAAGAGAAGAGGAGATTGCAAGAGTTGTCCGGGACTATGGCGAAGAGCGGTTTGCTCGGCAGATTGCGCGGGCGCTTGTTGCAGAACGGGCAACACGCCCGCTTGCGACCACCGGCCAGCTCGCCAGGCTTGTGGCCGGTGCCGTGCGCACCCGGGAACGGGGCCAGGACCCGGCGACGCGGACCTTTCAGGCTGTGCGGATTTTCATTAACCGCGAGCTTGAAGAAATCGAAACGGCCCTGCCCCAGGCCGTGGCACTCCTGAAACCGGGAGGGCGCCTGGTGGTCATCAGTTTCCATTCCCTGGAGGACCGGCTGGTGAAGCACTACATGCGTAGTGCAGCCCAGGGTGAGCAGGTGCCCGCGGAAATTCCCATCACCGCCGACGCCCTGCGCCCCGGCCATCTGCGCCTGGTGGGCAAGGCCGTGCGTGCGGCTGCGCAGGAGTGCGCCATGAACCCCCGGGCACGCAGTGCCACCCTGCGCATTGCCGAACGGAGCGAGTTGCCATGGTCAAGCTGAATCTGTTCCTGACCCTGGTGCTGCTGGTCTGCGCCCTTGCCGTCGTCTCCGCGCGCTACCAGGCGCGCAAGTTGTTTGTGGAGCTGCATGCGGAACAGGCCCGGGCCCGGGATCTGGATATCGAATGGGGTCGCCTGCAACTGGAGATCTCCACCTGGCTGATGCACAACCGGGTGGAGGAGGTGGCCCGCAGCCGCCTGAACATGGCCGTGCCGGATCCGCGCCGGGTCTACGTGCTGCAGGAGAGCACGCCATGAAGCGCCGTCTGGGCAAGCGTACCCGCCAGTGCCAGCCTCAGGACAACCCTCTGCTGCGTCTGGATCTGCAGCGCTGGCGGCAACGCTTCACCCTGAGTCTGCTGTTCGCAGGCTTTGCCGCCCTATCCGTGCGGACGGTGTATCTGCAGGCCTGGTATGACGATTTCCTGGAGGAGGAAGGCGAAAAACGCATCCAGCGCATCATCACCCTGCCTGCCTATCGCGGCATGATCACGGATCGGCGTGGCGAGCCCCTGGCCGTGAGCACGCCGGTGGAATCCCTCTGGGTCAACCCCAAGGAAGCCGAGCCCAGTGCCGCGCAGATCCAGGCCCTGGCCGGCATCCTGGACAAGAACCCGGACCAGTTGCGCCGCCTCATGACCGACAAGAGCCGCAGCTTCGTCTATCTGGAGCGCCTGGTGGAGCCCCACAAGGCGCAACAGGCCAAGGAACTCGATGTCACCGGCCTGTATGTGAAGCCCGAATATCGCCGTTACTACCCCGCCGGCGAAGTGGCCGCCCACATCCTGGGCGTCACCAATGTGGAGGATCAGGGTCAGGAGGGCCTGGAGCTGGCCTATCAAACCTGGCTCAGCGGGGATCCGGGCGCCGAGCGGGTGATCAAGGACCGGCGCGGCAATGCCGTGGAGAGTCTGGAGCAGATCAAGGCCCCGAAGGCGGGCCGGGACCTGGTGTTGTCCCTGAACCAGCACATCCAGTACCTGGCCTACAGAGAGCTGGCGGACGCGGTGATACAGAACAAGGCCCGGGCCGGGGCCGTGGTGGTATTGGATGCCCGCACTGGAGAAATCCTCGCCCTGGCCAACGTCCCCAGCTTCAACCCCAACAGCCGCTCCACCTTCTCCGCGGAGCGCCTGCGCAACCGCAGCGTCACCGACGTCTTCGAGCCCGGGTCCACCATGAAGCCCATGCTGGTGGCGGCGGCCCTGGAAGTGGGGCTGGTGAAACCACAAACCGTCATCGACACGGGGCCAGGCTGGTTTCAGATCGGCGACAAACGGGTCACCGACGTACACGCCAAGGGCGTCATGACCGTGGCCCAAGCCCTGCAGGTATCCAGCAACGTGGCGGTGGCCAAGATCGCCCTGGAAATGCGCGGCGAGGATTATTGGAATCTCCTCAGTCGGGCCGGCCTGGGTTCCCTGCCCAAATCCGGTCTGCCCGGGGAGGTGAGTGGGCGTCTGCGGCCCTATGCCACCTGGCGGCCCATCGAGAAGGCCACCATGGCCTATGGCCACGGCCTCTCCGTGAGCCTCCTGCAGCTTGCCCATGCCTACACCGCCTTCGCCAATGATGGGGTCATGCCCCAGCTCACGGCCCTGCGACGGGAGAATCAGGCCATCGGCACCCGGGTCATGAGCGCGGACACGGCCCGGGCCGTGCTGGCCATGCTGGAGAGCGTCACCCAGGACGGTGGCACGGCCCCCCAGGCCCGGGTAGCAGGGTATCGGGTGGCGGGCAAGACCGGTACCGCCCACAAGCTCGTGGGCGGTACCTACGCCCGCAACCGCTACATCAGCTCCTTCGTGGGCCTGGCCCCGGCCTCGGATCCCCGCTTGGTGGTGGCGGTCATGCTGGATGAGCCCATGGGTCGCTTCTATTACGGCGGACTGGTGGCCGCGCCGGTGTTCTCCCGCATCATGGCCGGGGCCCTGCGCTTCATCGCGGTGCCACCGGACGCCCCCTTCGACCAGCGCAGCGCCCCTCCCGGGGCGGCGCCCATGCTGCCGGAGGGCATATGACCCCCACACCCGCCCAGATCCGGGACCTCCTGCAGACCCTGCGGCAGCTGGCCCCCGGGGCCCAGGGCATGAGCGCCGACAGCCGCCTGCTCAAATCGGGGGATGTCTTCCTGGCCTTCCCCGGCGACGTGCACGACGGGCGCAACTACATCCCCCAGGCCCTGGCCGCCGGTGCCGCTGCCGTGGTCTGGGAGCCGGCAGATTTTGTCTGGCACAACGCCTGGGCCATCCCTCGCCTGGCGCTACCCCATCTGCGCCAGCTGACGGCCACCCTGGCCGCCGCCTGGTACGGCCTGCCTTCCGAGGGCCTGTGGATGAGCGGCGTCACCGGCACCAACGGCAAGACCTCGGTGGCCCACTGGCTGGCCCAGGCCTTTGGTCATCTGGGGCGCCCCACCGCCGTGGTGGGCACCCTGGGCAACGGCTTTTCCGGTGCGCTGGACACGGCCAGCCACACCACGCCGGATGCCGTCACCCTGCAGGCCCTGTTGGCCCGTTTCCGGGATGCGGGCGCCACCGGGGTGGCCATGGAAGTGTCCTCCCACGGCCTGGATCAGGGGCGGGTGGAAGGCGTGGCCTATGACGTGGCGGTGTTCACCAACCTGTCCCGGGACCACCTGGATTACCACGGCGACATGGATGCCTATGCCGCAGCCAAGGCGCGGTTGTTCCACTGGCCCGGGCTGAAGGCAGCCGTGATCAACGCCGACGACCCCTGGGGGGCCCGGCTGATCCCCCAGGTGCGCCAGGCCAGGGTCATCAGCTACGGCCTGCAAACCGGGAACCTGCGCGCCCGCATGCAGGCAGACCGCCTGGGCCTGAAGCTGGAAATCGTCTCCCCCTGGGGCCGGGGCCAGCTGCACAGTTCCCTGTTGGGCGGTTTCAATGCCTACAACCTGCTGGCCGCCCTGGGGGCCCTGTTGGCCGCCGACGTCCCCATGGCCGATGCCCTGGTCGCCCTGGCCCAGGTGAAGGCCACCGCCGGGCGTACCCAGACGGTGGAGGGCTTTCCCCAGGCGCCCACGGTGATCATCGACTACGCCCACAGTCCGGATGCCCTGGAAAAGGTGCTGGCCGCCCTGAAGCCCCTCAGCACGGGCCGGCTCATCTGCGTCTTCGGTAGCGGCGGCGGCCGGGACACGGGCAAGCGTCCCCTCATGGGCGCGGCGGTGGCCGCCGGCGCCGACGTGGCCGTGGTCACCAGTGACAACCCCCGCAACGAGGACCCGGCACGCATCGTGGCGGACATCCTCCAGGGCATGCCGGCGGCGGATCAGGCCGGGACCCGGGTCATCCTGGACCGGCGGAAGGCCATCCACGACACCATCCTGTCCGCGGCGGCAGAGGACATCGTCCTGCTGGCCGGCAAGGGGCACGAGGACTACCAGGAGGTCCAGGGCGTGCGCCGTCCCTTCTCGGACCTGCTGGAGGCCCGGGCCGCCCTGGCGCAATGGAGGCCACAATGAAGCTCCATGCCGCCGCCCGGGCCATCGGCGCCAGTGCCATGGGGCCCGATGTGGAGTTCACCCGGGTGGAGACCGACAGTCGCAAACTCGCGCCGGGCTGCCTGTTCGTGGCCCTCAAGGGCGAACGTTTCGACGGCCACGACTTCGTCACCCAGGCCCTGAAGCAGGGCGCGGCAGCGGTCATGCTGCAGGCCCGCCAGGGTCAGCCCCTGGCCCCCCTGCCAGAGACCGCCACCGCCCTGCTGGTGGACGACACCCGCCTGGCCCTGGGTCGGCTGGCCGCCTGGCATCGCAGCCAGATGCCGGCCAGGGTGGCCGCCATCACCGGCAGCAACGGCAAGACCACGGTGAAGGAGATGCTGGCCGCCATCTGCCAGGCCCAGGTGGGCGAGGCCGGGGTACTGGCCACCCGGGGCAACCTGAACAACGACATCGGCATGCCTCTCACCCTGCTGGGCCTGACCCCGGCCCACCGCTATGCCGTCATCGAAATGGGCATGAACCATCCGGGTGAACTGGACTACCTGACCCACCTGGCCCGGCCCGACGTGGCCCTGGTGAACAATGCCCTGCGCGCCCACCTGGCGGGCCTGGGCAGCGTGGAGGCAGTGGCCCGGGCCAAGGGCGAGATCTATGCCGGGCTGGCAGCGGACGGCATCGCCATCTTCAATGCCGACGATGTCCATGCCGGGCTGTGGCGGTCACTGAACCAGGGCCGCGCATGTCTCGCCTTCGGTACCCATCCCCAGGCCGACGTGCGCATCCTGGAGAATGGCCAAGCGGACCCTGCAGCCGGCTTCCGCCTCAGTCTGGACACCCCCCGGGGACGCATCGAGACCCGGCTCCAGGTCCCCGGTGCCCACAATCGCAGCAATGCCGCCGCCGCCGCCGCTGCGGCCCTGGGCCTGGGCCTGCCCGCCGAGGCCATCGCCCGGGGTCTGGCCGCCTACGCCGGTACGCGGGGCCGGCTCCAGTTCCATGTCTGTCCGGGCGGCACGCGGCTCATCGACGACAGCTACAACGCCAACCCGGATTCGGTGCTGGCGGCCATTGGTGTACTGGCGCAGCAGCCCGGCCGCCGCATCCTGGTCCTGGGAGACATGGGCGAACTGGGTCCGGAGGCCGCCGCCCTGCACCGGGAGGTGGGCGAAAAGGCACGGACCGCAGGCATCGACAAGCTCCTGGGCCTGGGGGACATGACGCGCCACAGCGTCCAGGGATTCGGCCCGGGTGGCCGGCATTTCACGCAGCGGCAGGCCCTGCTGGCGGCCCTGGAAGACGAACTGGGCCCGCAGTTGAGCGTGCTGGTGAAGGGTTCCCGTTTCATGGCCATGGAACAGGTGGTGCAGTCCCTGCTGGAGGCACAGCCATGCTCCTGATGCTCTCCCAGTGGCTCGGCCACGACATCCGCCTGTTCAACGTCTTCAACTACATCACCCTGCGCGCCGTGCTCTCCGCCCTGACGGCCCTGCTCATCTCCTTCATGCTGGGCCCCTGGATGATCCGCAAGCTCACCACCCTGAAGGTGGGCCAGCCGGTGCGGGACGACGGTCCCCAGACCCACTTGGTGAAGGCCGGCACACCCACCATGGGGGGCGCCCTCATCCTGGCCTCCATCAGCGCCACCACCCTGCTGTGGGCGGACCTCTCCAACCGCTATGTGTGGATCGCCCTGCTCACCCTGGCGGGCTTCGGCGCCATCGGCTGGGTGGACGACTGGCGCAAGGTGGTGGCGAAGAACCCCAAGGGCCTGGCCTCACGCTGGAAGTATTTCTGGCAGTCGGTGATCGCCCTGCTGATCGCCGCCTGGCTGGCCTGGTCCGCCCACCTGCCGGCCCAGACCGAGCTCATCGTGCCCTTCTTCAAGCAGATCGTCATGCCCCTGGGGGCCGTGGGCTTCGTCATCCTGGCCTATTTCGTCATCGTCGGCAGCAGCAATGCCGTGAATCTGACGGACGGCGCCGATGGCCTGGCCATCCTGCCTACGGTGATGGTGGCCGGCGCCCTGACGGTGTTCGCCTATGTGGCCGGTCACGCCGTGTTTTCCAAATATCTGGGTCTGCCCCACATCCCGGGTGCGGGGGAGCTGGTGGTGTTCTGTGCCGCCATGGTGGGCGCGGGTCTGGCCTTCCTCTGGTTCAATGCCTACCCGGCCGAGGTCTTCATGGGCGACGTGGGGGCCCTGGCCCTGGGAGCCGCCCTGGGGGTGGTGGCGGTCATCGTGCGCCAGGAGATCGTGCTCTTCATCATGGGCGGCGTGTTCGTGGCCGAGGCCATCTCGGTGATGCTGCAGGTGGGTTCCTTCAAGCTGCGCGGCAAACGGGTCTTCCTCATGGCCCCCATCCACCACCACTTCGAAAAGAAGGGCTGGAAGGAAACCCAGGTCGTCGTCCGCTTCTGGATCATCAGCATGATGTTGGTGCTGGTGGGCCTATCAACCCTGAAGTTGAGGTGAGCATGCAGGCCCTGTCCTCACTGAGCGGCAAAAAGGTCCTGGTGCTAGGCCTGGGCGACACCGGGGCGTCCTGCGTGCGCTGGCTGGTGGAACGGGATGCCCTGGTGCGGGGTACCGACTCCCGGGAGGATCCGCCCCAGGCCCAGCGCCTGCGCGAGGCCTTTCCGGAAGTGGTGCTGAGTCTGGGAGGCTTTCGCGGCGAGGACTTCGGCTGGGCGGATCTGCTGGTCCTGAGTCCCGGCGTGGCCCTGGCCACGCCGGAAGTGGCCGCGGCCGTGGCCGCCGGCAAGGACGTGGTGGGGGACGTGGAGCTCTTCGCCCGGGCCATACGCGGCAGCCACGGCAAGCTCATTGCCATTACCGGCTCCAACGGCAAGAGCACGGTCACCGCCCTCGCCGGCCACCTGTGCGCGGCCTACGGCCTGGATACGGTGGTGGCCGGCAACATCGGCCTGCCCGTGCTGGACGCCCTGGAGGAGCGGGAGGCCCGGGGGCGGCTGCCGGATGTGTGGGTGCTGGAACTGTCCAGTTTCCAGCTGGAGACCACCCGCAGTCTGGAGGCGGATGCGGCCACGGTATTGAACGTCTCCCAGGATCACATGGACCGCTATGCCAGCCTGGAGGACTACAGCGCCGCCAAGGCGCGCATCTTCGGCGTGGAGACCGACGTCGGCCGCAGCAAGGCCTCCTGCATCCAGATACTGAACCGGGACGATGCCCGGGTCATGGCCATGGCCCGCCCCGGCCACACCCAGTGGAGCTTCGGCCTGGTGCCGGAATGCAGCCCCCGGGAAGCACTGCCCACGGGCCATTTCTGCCTGGGCCGGCGCAAGGAGCGGCTGTGGATGATGGAGGCGGAGCGGGCCCTGCTGCCGGTGGACAAGCTGGCCGTCACCGGCATGCACAATGCCGCCAACGCCCTGGCCGCCCTGGCCCTGTGCCGGGCCATCGGGCTGGACTACGACGGCCTCCTGCCCGCCCTGCAGACCTTCGCAGGCCTGCCCCACCGGGTACAGCGGGTAGGGCAGGCGCTGGGCCGGGTGTTCTACGACGATTCCAAGGGCACCAACGTGGGCGCCACCGTGGCGGCCCTGAAGGGCTTCAGCGTGCCCGTGGTGCTCATCGCCGGGGGTGACGGCAAGGGCCAGGACTTCACGCCCATGCGCGAGGCCATGGGCCAGGTACGCGCCCTGGTGCAGATCGGCCGGGATGGTCCCCGCATCGCCGCCGCAGTGGCCGGGACCTGTCCCGTAGCGCGGGAGGAAAGCATGGAGGCGGCCGTGGCCCGGGCCATCGAGCTGTCCCGGCCCGGGGATGCCATCCTCATGTCGCCGGCCTGTGCCAGCTGGGACATGTTCCGCAATTACAGTCACCGTGCCGAGGTCTTCGTGGCGGCGGTGGAGGCCCTGGCGGCCCGTCTGGACGAAGTGGGGCAGGACCATGTTCTATAACGCCGCCCTCAAGCGCAGTGCCCTGACCCCCTATGACTGGGGCCTGATCTTTGCCACCCTGGCCCTGCTGCTGATGGGCGTGGTCATGGTCTATTCCGCCTCCATCGCCATCGCCGAGGCCAAGAGTGCGGACCAGCGCGCCAGCTTCTACCTGGTGCGCCATGCCGTCTATGTGGTGGTGGGCCTGGGCCTGGGTTATGCCGCCTTCCAAGTGCCCACGCACAACTGGCAAAAGGCCGCGCCCGGCTTTTTCATCTTCTGCATGCTCCTGCTCATCCTGGTGCTGAGTCCCATCGGCAAGGAGGTCTACGGCGCCAAGCGCTGGCTCTCCCTGGGGCCCCTGGGCAACCTGCAACCCTCGGAATTGATGAAGCTGGCCACCCTGCTCTATGCCGCCGATTACACGGTACGCAAGGCCGCCTTCATGAAGAGCCTGCACAAGGGCTTCCTGCCCATGTTCCTGGTCATGCTGGGTCTGGGCGGGCTGCTGCTCATGGAGCCGGACTTCGGTGCCTTCGTGGTCATCGTCTCCATCGCCCTGGCCATCCTGTTCCTGGGGGGCCTCAATACGCGTCTGTTTGCCGGCCTGATCTTGCTCCTGGGCATAGGCTTCGTGGTGCTGGTGATGATCGCCCCCTACCGCCTGCAGCGCGTCACCAGCTACCTGGATCCCTGGAGCGATCCCTACGGGGCCGGTTACCAGCTCAGCCACGCCCTCATCGCCCTGGGACGGGGGGAATTCACCGGTGTGGGCCTGGGCAACAGCGTGGAAAAGCTGTTCTACCTGCCCGAGGCCTACACCGACTTCCTGCTGGCGGTGATCGGTGAAGAGCTGGGCCTGTTGGGGGTCATGACGGTGATCCTGCTCTTCGCCTGGCTCACCTGGCGGGCCTTCTCCATCGGCTGGCAGGCAGGCCTCATGGGGCGCAACTTCCAGGCCCTGGCGGCCCAGGGCGTGGGGGTCTGGATGGGGGTGCAGTCCTTCATCAACATGGGCGTGAACCTGGGCCTGCTGCCCACCAAAGGCCTGACCCTGCCCCTGATGAGCTACGGCGGCTCCGGCATCGTCGCCAACTGTCTGGCCCTGGCCCTGCTCCTGCGCATAGACCATGAAAATCGTTGCCTGATGCGAGGGAAAAGGGCATGACGCAGCCGATGGCAACGATTTCGGTGCAGGCTCACTTGCGCAGACAAGTGAAGCCGCGCAGCGGCGGCCGTAGCCAAAATCGTTGCCTGATGCGAGGAAAAAGGGCATGACGGCACGCGCTGCGCGCAAAAGCCCCAGGGCCGCTGACAAGGGCGTGTCCGCTCTTGCCAGCCGGACCCTGCTCATCATGGCCGGCGGTACCGGTGGCCACGTCATGCCGGCCCTGGCAGTGGCGGAACGGTTGCGGCAGGAAGGCTGGCATGTGGTGTGGCTGGGCACGCGCACGGGCATGGAAGCGCGTCTTGCGCTGGAAAAAGGTTTCGACATGGCCTGGGTGAAGGTGGCCGGGGTGCGCGGCAAGGGCTGGCTGGCCAAGCTGCTGTTGCCCATGAACCTGCTGCTGGCCTTCTGGCAGGCGGCCCAGGCCATCTTCCGGGTACGTCCCGACGTGGTCCTGGGCCTGGGGGGTTATGTGTCCTTTCCCGGTGGCATGATGGCCGCCCTGCTGGCCCGTCCCCTGGTCATCCACGAGCAGAACGCCGTGGCCGGCCTGAGCAACAAGGTGCTGGCCCATGTGGCGGACCGGGTGCTGCTGGGCCTGCCCCTGGCCAAGCCCGCCGCATCGATGCGCGGGGCCGAGTGGGTGGGCAACCCGGTGCGTCCGGAAATCGCCGCCCTGCCCGCCCCGGAGGCACGTCTGGCCGGACGCCAGGGCCCCCTGTGTCTGCTGGTGCTGGGGGGTAGCCTGGGCGCCCTGGCCCTGAACGAGCGCATCCCCCTGGCCCTGGCCCGTCTGCCGGCAGAACAGCGTCCCCGGGTACGGCATCAGTCCGGGCGCGCCCATCTGCAGGCCCTGCGGGCCCACTACGCCAGCCTGGGGGTGGAGGCGGAGTGCCTGGATTTCATCGCCGACATGGCCGCGGCCTACGCCTGGGCCGACGTGGTGATCTGCCGCGCCGGCGCCCTGACGGTGGCAGAAATAGCGGCCAGCGGCACCGCTGCCCTGTTCGTGCCCTACCCCTACGCCGTGGACGACCACCAGACCGCCAACGCGCGTTTCCTGGCGGATGCCGGGGCGGCCTGGCTGCAACAGCAAGGTGAACTCAACCCCGAGGCCCTGGCGGCATGGCTGACGGCAGTTGATCGCCCGGAACTGCTGGCCCGGGCCGGCAAGGCCCGCTCCCTGGCCAAGCCCCGGGCCACCGCACGGGTGGCCGAGACGGTGAAGGAGATGGCGGCATGAACCTGGCTCCAATCTCTCTTGCCGAGGTCCGTTTTTCTGGAGTGCACGCGTGAAACACAAGGTCCACCACATCCACTTCGTGGGCATAGGCGGTGCCGGCATGAGCGGCATCGCCGAGGTGCTGGTGAACCTGGGCTATCGGGTGTCCGGCTCCGACATGGCCAGCAATGCGGTGACCAGGCGCCTCCAGGCCATGGGGGTGGAGGTGCATCGGGGACACGCCCAGGCCCACATGCAGGGCGCCGACGTGGTGGTGGTCTCCAGCGTCATCACGGAAGACAACCCGGAGGTGCAGGCCGCCCGGGCATGCCGTATACCCGTGGTGGCCCGGGCCATGATGCTGGCGGAGCTCATGCGTTTCAAACAGGGCATCGCCATCGCCGGCAGCCACGGCAAGACCAC
>CAZVNY010000019.1:0-13696 GCA_964628785.1 uncultured Thiobacillus sp. | reverse complement strand
CAGCCAGTTCACGCTCGCCGCCGACACCTCGCGCGGCAACCGGCCGGGGTTCTCCGCCGCCGCGCCCCCGGCCGAGGGCGAACGTCTCTACGCGCATTTCGCCGACCGGCTCCGGTCCGAGGGCATCCGCATCGAGACCGGCGATCTGCCCCCGGAGATGCAGTCCGTGCTGCCGTCCACCTCCGCCAGCGAATGGCAGATCCTGCTGGCCCAGGCCCTGGAGCAGGGTCTCGCCCAATCCCCGGGACGGCTGTGGCAGGACTTCAGCCGCGCTTTCGAGACCACCCTGATCACCCGTGCCCTGGCCACCACCGGCAACCGCCGCAGTGAAGCCGCCCAACTCTTGGGCATCGGCCGTAACACCCTCACCCGCAAGATCCAGGAGCTCGGCCTCGAGCCCCTCATCCCGCCGAAGGAAGACTGACATGCACCAAGCCCAGGGTTTGTACGCCCCCACCCAGGAACACGATGCCTGTGGCGTGGGTTTCATTGCCCACATCGGCAATCGACCCAGCCACGCCATCGTGGCGCAGGGCCTGCGTATCCTGAAGAACCTGGAACATCGTGGCGCCACGGGCTACGACCCCCAGCTGGGTGACGGCGCGGGCATCCTGATCCAGATACCCGATGCCTTCCTGCGCGCCGAAATGGAGTTGCAGGGCATCAGCCTGCCCCCGCCGGGCCGCTATGGCGTGGGCATGCTCTTCCTGCCCCAGAACCCGGAGAGCCGGCGTGCCTGCGAGGCCGTCGTGGAGCGCAGCATACGCTACGAGGGTCAAACATTGCTGGGCTGGCGAGACGTACCCGTGGACAACCGCGGCCTGGCCCAGGCGGCCCGGGAGACCGAGCCGGTCATGCGCCAGGTCTTCATCGGCGCCAGCCCCGACCTGGCCGATGGGGACGCCGTGGAGCGCAAGCTCTACGTCATTTTCAAGCAGGCCGACCACCACATCCGGGCCCTGGGCCTGCCCCAGGGCGGGATGTTCTATGTGGCCTCCATGTCCTGCCGCACCCTGGTGTACAAGGGCATGTTGCTGGCGGACCAGGTGGGCGAATACTTTCCCGATCTGGGCGACGCACGGCTGGTGTCCGCCCTGGCCCTGGTGCATCAACGCTTCTCCACCAACACCTTCCCGACCTGGGATCTGGCCCACCCCTTCCATCTCATCGCACACAACGGCGAGATCAACACCCTGCGCGGCAACGTCAACTGGATGCATGCGCGCGAGCACGGCATCTCCTCCCGCCTGTTCGGCGAGGACCTGCACAAGATCTGGCCCCTGATCCACGACGGGCAATCGGACTCGGCCAGCTTCGACAACGCCCTCGAACTCCTGGTGAGGAGTGGCTACAGCCTGGCCCACGCCATGATGATGCTGATCCCCGA
Organism: uncultured Thiobacillus sp.; assembly: GCA_964628785.1. GTDB lineage: Bacteria > Pseudomonadota > Gammaproteobacteria > Burkholderiales > Thiobacillaceae > PFJX01. The sequence goes on along the minus strand of CAZVNY010000019.1, from coordinate 12,309 downwards.
GGCCTGGGCCGGCAATGCCCAGATGGATGCCGACCGGCGCGCCTTCTATGAATATCACATGGCCCTCATGGAACCCTGGGATGGGCCGGCGGCGGTGGCCTTCACCGATGGCCGCCAGATCGGCGCCACCCTGGACCGCAACGGTCTGCGCCCGGCGCGCTACCTGCTCACCGACGACGACCTCATCGTCCTGGCCTCCGAGGCCGGCGTGCTGCCCATCGACGATGCCCGTATCGTGCGCAAGTGGCGCCTGCAGCCGGGCCGCATGCTGCTGGTGGATCTCGAACACGGCCGCATCATCGCCGACGACGAGGTCAAGCATCAGCTCGCCACCGCCCGGCCCTACCGCCAGTGGCTGGAACTGTCGCGCCGCTACGTGGAGGACCTGCCTTCGGTGAAGTACCATGCCCGCCTGGGCCTGCCCCTGCCCCGCTTGCAGCGGGCCTTCGGCTACAGCCGGGAGGACATCAAGTTCATCCTCGCGCGGATGGCCCAGGACGCAGAGGAGGCGGTGGGTTCCATGGGCAACGACAGTCCCCTGCCGGTGCTCTCCGATCGCGGCAAGCCGCTGTTCCATTACTTCAAGCAGCTCTTCGCCCAGGTGACCAACCCGCCCATCGATCCCATCCGGGAAGAGCTGGTCATGTCGTTGATCTCCCTGGTCAGCCCCAATCCCAACCTGCTCGACATCGACGCGGAACGGCCCGCACCCCGGCTGCTGGTGCGCCAGCCCATCCTGGCACCCGCCGACATGGCCCGCCTCAGGCAGATCGATACCCTGAGCGCGGGCCAGTTCCGTGCCAAGGTCATCGACATCACTTGTGCGGCGGCCGAGGGGCCGGCCGGCATGAGCGAGGCCCTCTACCAGATCTGCACCCGGGCCGAGCAGGCCGTCACCTCCGGGCATGCGGTGATCATCCTCAGTGATCGCGAGGTCAGCGCCGAGCGCGCGCCCCTGCCCTCGCTGCTGGCCTGTTCCGGGGTGCACCAGCATCTCGTGCGGGTCGGCCTGCGCACCCGTTGCAGCCTCGTCGTCGAGACCGGCGATGCGCGGGAGATCCACCACTGCGCGGTGCTGGCCGGTTATGGCGCCGAGGCCATCCACCCCTGGCTGGCCCTGGCCAGCGTTGCCGCCCTGGCCCCGGAACTGCCCGACGCCCCTGGGGTGGAGGCCTGTCAGGCACGCTACATCAAGGCCATCGACAAGGGCTTGCTGAAGGTCATGTCGAAGATGGGCATCTCCACCTATCAGTCCTATTGTGGCGCGCAGATCTTCGAGGCCATCGGCCTGGCCTCGGATTTCATCGCCCGCTATTTCACCGGCACGTCCAGCCGTATCGAAGGCATCGGCCTCAAGGAAGTGGCCATGGAGGCACTGCGCAACCATGCCGCGGCCTTCGCTTCGGAGCCTGCCGACGAGCTCTCGCTGGACTACGGGGGGGAGTACGCCTTCCGCGCCGACAGCGAGGAACACATGTGGACACCGGATGCCATCGCCAAGCTGCAGCATTCCACGCGTTCGGTGAGCTTCGAGACCTACAGGGAATATGCCGCCATCATAAACGACCAGAGCCGGCGTCACATGACCCTGCGCGGCCTGTTCGAGCTAAGACCGGCGGGCCCGCCGGTGCCCCTGGACGAGATCGAGCCCGCCAGCGAGATCGTCAAGCGTTTCGCCACCGGCGCCATGTCCCTCGGGTCCATCTCCAGCGAGGCCCACAGCACCCTGGCCATCGCCATGAACCGCATCGGCGGGCGGTCGAATACCGGTGAAGGCGGCGAGGACCCGCGGCGCTTCCGCAAGGTGGATGCCGGCGAGACGGTGGCCGGCCTGCTCGGCACCCGCAACATCGAACGCGATACCCCCCTGCAGGCGGGGGATTCCCTGCGCAGCGCCATCAAGCAGGTGGCCTCCGGACGCTTCGGCGTGACCGCCGAGTACCTCGCCAATGCCGACCAGATCCAGATCAAGATGGCCCAGGGCGCCAAGCCGGGGGAAGGCGGCCAGCTGCCCGGCCACAAGGTCAGCGAATACATCGCCAGCCTGCGCCACTCGGTACCGGGCGTGGGCCTCATCTCGCCACCGCCGCATCACGACATCTACTCCATCGAGGACCTGGCCCAGCTCATCCATGACCTGAAGAATGCCAATCCCGCGGCCTCCATCTCGGTCAAGCTGGTCGCCGAGGTGGGAGTCGGCACCGTGGCCGCCGGGGTGGCCAAGGCCAAGGCCGATCACGTGGTGATCGCGGGCCATGACGGCGGGACCGGCGCCGCCCCCCTGTCCTCGATCAAGCACACCGGCATGCCCTGGGAGCTGGGCCTGGCCGAGACCCAGCAGACCCTGGTGCTCAACCGCCTGCGCGGCCGCATCCGCGTGCAGGTGGATGGCCAGATCAAGACCGGCCGCGACGTCATCATCGGCGCCCTGCTGGGTGCCGACGAGTTCGGCTTCGCCACGGCCCCCCTGGTGGTCGAGGGCTGCATCATGATGCGCAAGTGCCATCTCAACACCTGCCCAGTGGGCGTGGCGACCCAGGACCCGGTGTTGCGCCGTCTGTTCTCCGGCCAGCCCGAGCATGTGGTGAATTACTTCTTCTTCGTCGCCGAAGAGGCCCGCGAGCTGATGGCCAGCCTGGGGGTGCGCCACTTCGACGAGTTGATCGGACGCAGCGACCTTCTCGACATGCGCCGCGGCGTGGACCACTGGAAGGCCCGGGGGCTGGATTTCTCGCGCATCTTCCACCGTCCGCGCCTGGCCCCCGAGGTGGCGCGGCATCATTGTGAACGACAGGATCACGGCCTCGAGCACGCTCTCGACATGCAGCTCATCGAGGCGGCACGCAACGCCCTGGACGGGCACGCCAAGATCATCCTCAACGCGCCGGTGAAGAATCGCAACCGTAGCGTCGGCACCCTGCTCTCCCATGAGGTGGCCCGGCGCCATGGTCATGCCGGCCTGGCCGAGGACAGCCTCACGCTGCGCCTGGCGGGCACCGCAGGCCAGAGCCTCGGCGCCTTCCTGGCCCGGGGTATCACCCTGGAACTGACCGGCGAGGCCAATGACTACGTGGGCAAGGGCCTGAGCGGCGGCTGCCTCATCATCAAGCCGGCCGCCGACTTCCGCGGCCACGCCCAGGACAACATCATCATCGGCAATACGGCCCTCTACGGTGCCATCGCCGGCACTCTGCACTGCCGCGGCGTGGCCGGTGAGCGCTTCGCCGTGCGCAATTCCGGCGCCACGGCGGTGGTGGAGGGCACGGGGGACCACGGCTGCGAATACATGACCGGGGGCAGCGTGGTGGTGCTGGGCCGGGTGGGACGCAACTTCGCCGCCGGCATGAGCGGCGGCATCGCCTACGTGCTCGACATGGACGGCGGCTTCGCCCAGCGCTGCAACCACAGCAGCGTGAGCCTGGAGACGGTGCTGCCCGGCGAGACCCAGGATGTGGCGACTTACCACCAGGAGCAGAGCGACGAGGCGCTGCTGCAGGCCCTGATCCACCGGCACCTGGAGTGCACCGGCAGCGAAGTGGCGCGCAACGCCCTGGCCGACTGGCCACGCTACCGCGCCCGCTTCGTCAAGGTGTTTCCCCATGAATACCGCCGCGTGCTGGCGCGACGCGCCGCAGCGGCCGAGCAGGAGGTCGCGTGATGGGCAAGATCACCGGATTTCTCGAATTCGAGCGTCAGCACGAGCCATATGCGCCCGTCTCCGAGCGGCGCCGGCACTTTCACGAGTTCGTCGGCCATCTCGACGATGCCGCCGCCCGCACCCAGGGGGCGCGCTGCATGGATTGCGGCGTGCCCTTCTGCAACAACGCCTGTCCGGTCAACAACCTCATCCCCGACTGGAACGACCTGGTCTACCAGGATCGCTGGCGTGCGGCCTTCGACACCCTGCAGGCAACCAACAACTTCCCCGAATTCACCAGCCGCATCTGCCCGGCTCCCTGCGAGGCCGCCTGCACCCTGGGCATCAACGCCGAGCCGGTGGGCATCAAGTCCATCGAGCGCGCCATCAGCGACAAGGGCATGCAGCAGGGCTGGATGACCCCGCAGCCGGCGCGCCGCCGGAGCGGCAAGCGCGTCGCCATCGTCGGCTCGGGTCCGGCGGGCCTGGCGGCGGCGCAGCAGCTGGCGCGTGCCGGCCACGAGGTCACGGTGTTCGAAAAGAACGCCGCCGCCGGCGGCCTGCTGCGCTACGGCATCCCCGACTTCAAGCTCGACAAGGGTCTGATCGATGCGCGCCTGGCCCAACTCGAGGCCGAAGGCGTCAGGTTTCGCCTCAACACCCTGGTCGGCACCGCGCTGCCCGCGGGCATCCACAGCGATGCGCAGACGTGCATCGCCGCCGACACCCTGCTGGCGGAGCACGATGCCGTGATTCTCGCCGGTGGCGCGGAGACCCCCCGGGACCTGGCCATCCCGGGCCGGGATCTGCCGGGTGTGCACTTCGCCCTGGAATACCTCATCCCGCAGAACAAGGCGGTGCATGCCGGCGCGCCCCATCTCAACCCCATCGATGCCCGGGGCCTTCATGTCGTCGTCATCGGCGGCGGCGACACCGGCTCCGACTGTGTCGGTACCGCCAACCGCCAGGGTGCGGCCAGCGTCACCCAGATCGAGCTGCTGCCCCAGCCGCCGCTACAGGAAGACAAGCCCCTGACCTGGCCCTACTGGCCCCTCAGGCTGCGCACCTCTTCGTCCCATGAGGAGGGTTGCCGGCGGGACTGGGCCATTGCCAGCCAGGCCTTCATCGGCCATGCGGATGGCCCCCGGCGCGGCCGGCTCAAGGCCCTGCGTTGCGTGCGCCTGGATCGGCGGGACGGCAGGACGCAGGAAATGACAGGCTCGGAATTCGAGCTCCCGGCGGATCTGGTGTTCCTGGCCATGGGTTTCACCCAGCCGGCCGCCGCCTTGCTGGAAAGCTTCGGGGTGATGCGGGATGCGCGGGGCAACGTCGCGGCGGGCACGCAAGGCAGCGGGGCCTACGCCAGCAGCCGTGCCGGGGTGTTCGCCGCGGGCGACATGCGGCGCGGCCAGTCACTGGTGGTCTGGGCCATCCAGGAAGGCCGCCGGTGTGCGCTCGCCGTCGAGTGTTTCCTGAACGCAAGCGCTTGAGGCGTGTGCTGGCGGTTTCACATATGGCCTCACCCCTGCAGCTAACGTCACTTGCCGAGCGTTCCCCCAAGCCGGGATTGGTCCAGCTTGGCAGGCTGGGGCAAATGTCTCACCAGACCCGCCATGGCCGCTTCCAGGTTCTGCCGGGCCCGGGGGGAGAGTTCCGCCCCCAGCTCGAAGTCGTAGCCACGGATGGCCAGGACCTGGGCGGAGGCCGGTGGCGTCACCCCCACCTGGCTACAGGTGGCCAACACCGCTTCCGGCGAGATGGCATGGCTGGTGTGGCTCAGGCCCTGGGGGCGGCCCACCGGGCGTAACGCGTAAGGCTCGGGACCGCTCGCGGCGGCATCCACGAACACCACCACCTGGCGCCCTGCCAGGTCCAGGGCGAATTCCACCTGCAGCTGGAAATCCGTGATGAGCTCCACATGCGGCAGGTTCAGGGCCTGCAGCTGCTCGATGCACAGGGGCCCCAGGGCATCGTCCCCGCGGCTGGGGTTGCCGATGCCGATGATCAGGATGGGGGCGGTCACGGACTGGGTGTCACGCGGGTATCCAGGATCTCGCCCCTGCTGTCCACCAGCTCCAGCACCAGGGGCATCTTGCCCAGGGCGTGGGTGGCGCAGGACAGACAGGGATCGAAGGCACGGATGGCCACCTCGATGTGGTTGAGCAGGCCCTCCGTGATCTCCCGGCCGTCCAGGTGCTGACGTGCCACCACCCGGATGGACTCGTTCATGGCCTGGTTGTTGTGGGTGGTGGAGACGATGAGGTTGCAGAACTCCACCACGTCGTCCTCGTTCACCTCGTAATGGTGGATGAGGGTACCCCGGGGGGCCTCGAGGATGCCGATACCGGTGCGCTGGCGCTGGCCCTGGAGCATCAGGTCCGTGGACAGCAGGTCATCGTCCTGCAGCAACTCCTTGATGACCTCGGTGGCGTGCAGCAGCTCGATCATGCGGGCCCAGTGGGTGCCCAGGGTGGAGAGGGCGGCGCGGCCGTCGGCGAAGGCCAGGAAATCCCGCCGTTCCCGGTCGGCAAAGGGTGTGGGGATGCTGTCGCACTGGATCACCCGGGCCAGGGGGCCCACCCGGTACCAACCGCTCTCCGGTCCCAGCTCCCGGAAGAAGGGGAATTTCATGTAGGACCAGGACTTCACCTCTTCCTGGATCACCTCCCGATAGTGGTCGGTGGACAGGTGATCGAACAGGGTGCTGCCATCCAGGCGCCTGGCGCGCAGGCCGCCGTGGTAGAGATCCAGGGCGCCGTCCGGGCGCACCAGGCCCAGGCCATGGGCGGGGAAGCTGCCGAAATCCTCGTACAGGGGCAGGTTCTGCTCGAACAGGCGGCGCACCAGGGCCACGGCTTCCCGCCCCCAGGCGATCATCTGGTAGACATCCTTGAGCAGGGTATCCCGCTCCGCGATGCTCAGGTTCTTGTGCACGCCGCCGGGTACCGCACTGGTGCCGTGCACCCGTTTGCCCGCCGTGATACGAATCACCTCCTGGCCATACTTGCGCAGCAGCACCCCCTGCCGGGCCACCTCCGGATGGGCGGCGGCCACCCCCACGATGTTGCGCCGGGCCACATCGGAGTCGAAGCCGAAGAGCAGGTCCGGGGAGGACAGGTGGAAGAAATGCAGGGCATGGGACTGCAGGATCTGACCATAGTGCATGAGGCGGCGCAGTTTCTCCGCCGCCGGCGTGAGCTGATGGGCGCCCACCACCTGGTCCATGGCCTTGGCCGCGGCCAGGTGATGGCTCACCGGGCAGATGCCGCACAGGCGCTGCACCATCACCGGCACTTCCCAATAGGGCCGGCCCTGGATGAATTTCTCGAAGCCGCGGAACTCCACGATGTGCAGCCGGGCCTGGTGTACCTGGTTGTCGTCGTCCAGGAGCAGGGTCACCTTGCCATGGCCCTCCACCCGGGAGACTGGATCGATGGCCACCCGGCGCAGGCTCTCGGGATGGCAGGCGGTTTCAAGGGAACGAGTCATGGCATCAATCGTATGAAATCAGGCCGTGGCCCAGCACGGGCTCCTGGCCCGCCAGCAGCTGGGTGAGAAAGGCCCAAATGGCGTCGGCGGAAGGGGGGCAGCCGGGGATGAAGTAGTCCACCTTCACGATCTCGTGCAGGGGATACACCTTGTCCAGCACCAGGGGCAGTTCCGGATCATTGGGGATGCGGCTGTTCTCCATGTCCGGCCCGGTCAGATACACCTCCGTCAGGCAATCCTCCAGGTTCAGATGGTTGCGCTGGGCCGGCAGGCCCCCGGTGACCGCGCAGGCCCCCAGGGCGATGAGGATCCTGCACTGCTTGCGAAACTCACGCAGCACCTCCACGTTCTCCGCATTGCTCGCCCCCCCTTCGATGAGGCCGATGTCACAGGGGCCGCATGCCTTGATGTCGGTGAGGGGAGTGCGGTCGAACTCCACCAGCTCAAGCAGGGGAAACAGGCGCTCGTCGATGTCCAGAAAGGACATGTGGCAACCGAAGCAGCCCGCCAGGGAGGTGGTGGCCAGGCGTATCTTGGTCTTGGCCGGGGCATTCATGCCTCACCCCCTTCGCCTGCGGACACCCGGGGGGCGAAGGCCAGGGCTTGGGCACTGATGGGGGCCTTGTCATAACGGCGCTCGCCGATGGGCACGGCAAAGCCCACCCGCTTGTGCAGGATGGCCCCCACGGGACAGACGTGCATGGCCTTGTCCTCCGCCGCCGCATTGGTGTCTGCCAGTTGCCCGCTGGCCGCATTCACGATGAGGCGCTTGTGGATACCCCGCCCGGAGAAGGCAAAGACGTCCTTGCCATCCACTTCCCGGGAGGCGCGCACGCAGAGCTCGCACAGGATGCAACGGTTGAATTCCAGGAGGATGTCGGGATGGGAGGCATCCACGGGCCGGTCCGGGAAGAAGTGGCGGAAACCGGCGGTCATCACCCCCAGGTCGTAGCCCAGAGCCTGGAGCTGGCAGTTGCCGCTGATCTCGCAGGAGGGACAGAAGTGATTGCCCTCGGCAAACAGCATCTGCACCAGGGTCTGGCGCAAGGCCCGCAGCTCCGGGGTCTCGTTTTCCACCTGCATGCCCGCCTGGGCGGGCACCGTGCAGCCGGTGGCATTGCGGCCGTTGACCTTCACCGTGCATACCTTGCAGCTGCCGTGGGGATGGAACTCCGGGTGGTAGCACAGGTGGGGGATGTGATGCCCCGCCGCCAGCGCCGCCTGCATCACGGTCTGGCCCGGGGTGAAGGGGACTTCCTGGCCGTCCAGGAGGAAGGTGTCAGTCATGGGGGCAGCTCTCCCTTAAGGCTCTCCCCGCCACATGGGGGGCGTGCAGATCAACGTGAAGGGCCGGGCCCGACCCGTCCCCCGGTGGCAGAAGCGGGGTTGGGAAGACTCCCACGGCGGGCGCAAGGATGAAACCCGTCAATCCCCCCGAACCCCATTTTGCACAGACGACAAAACATTTGGCCGTAGCTCCACTCATTCCATGGCCTCCTGGGTCAGGTGGGCCGCCGCGTCGTCCCGTCCTGTCATGCGCCGCGCCGGCGCCAAGGCCCCGTCCAGATCGAAGCCGGGCACGAAATCCAGGGCCTTCAGACGCCTTTCATAGGCCTGGGGGAAGCGCTTCAGGGTATCCAGGGTGGGGTTGCAGGCGGTGTGGCCCAGACCGCAATGGGAACTCATCTGCAGGACCTGGTTCAGCCTGTGCACCTCCTCCAGGTCATGGCGGGTGCCATGACCGGCGGCGATCTTGTCCAGGGTGTTGCGCAACATGGAGGTGCCCACCCGGCAGGGGGTGCAAAAGCCGCAGGATTCATGGGCAAAGAAGTGGGCGTAGTTGCGCGCCACCTCGAACATGTCCCGGCTGTGGTCGAACACCGTGAAGGCACCGGCGGTGGGCAGGTCCTCGAAGGCGATGCGCCGATCGAACTCCTCGGCACCGATGCACACCCCGGAAGGGCCGCTGATCTGTACCGCCTGGGTGTTCGTCGCGCCGCAGTCCGCCAGTACCTGGCGCACCGTGGTGCCGAAGGGGTATTCGTAGATACCGGGCCGGGCACAGTCGCCGGATACCGACAACAGCTTGGTGCCGGCGGATTTTTCCGTGCCCATGCGGCGATACCAGTCGCCCCCGTGCTTGGCGATGAGGGCGGCGGCACAGAAGGTCTCCACGTTGTTCACCACCGTGGGACGTTGCAGATAGCCATGGGTCACCGGGTAGGGTGGACGGTTGCGGGGGATGCCGCGTTTGCCCTCCAGGGATTCGATGAGGGCTGATTCCTCGCCGCAGACATAGGCGCCGGCCCCCAGGTGGATGTGGATGTCGAAGTCGAAATCGCTCTGGCCCAGGATGGCCTTGCCCAGCAGGCCCGCGCTACGGCGCCGGGCCAGCACCGCCTGCAGAGGCTCCAGCAGATGGCGGTATTCCCCGCGCAGATAGAGGAAGCCCTGGTGGGCGCCGATGACATAGGCCGCCACGGTCATGCCCTCGAACACCAGATCGGCCTCAGCGGACAGCAACACCCGGTCCTTGAAGGTGCCGGGCTCGCCCTCGTCGGCATTGCATACCACGTAGCGATCCGGCCCCGGGGCATTGCGACAGGCCTCCCACTTCAACCCCGTGGTGAAGCCCGCGCCACCCCGGCCCCGCAGGTTGGCACGCTTGATCTCTTCCAGGGTGCCCATGGTGGCGCACAGGGCACCGGTAGGTATGCCTTCCCGCCAGGAACGCTCGTTGGCCGCTGCCTCCACCGGGCTGCCGGGTTCGCACACCCGGGCCAGGCTGGCACGCAGGGCCTCTCCCGAGACCAGGTCGTGGTTCAGCAGCACATCCTTGCGCCGGATGTTGTCCTGGATGGCAAACAACTCCCGGGGCCAGGATTCCAGCGGCAACTTGGCCAGGATGAGCTCAGCGATGAGGTTCAGGCGCTCCCGGCTCATGTTGGGCACGGCCCAGCCGTTGATCAACAGGGCCGGGCCCTGATCGCACATCCCCGTGCAGGAGGTGGTATCCACGCTCACCAGCCCGTCGCTGGACAGATGGCCCTGCTCCACCCACAACTTCTCGCAGAGCTGGGTGAGCAGATCCATGTTGCCCAGCATGCGATCCGTGATGTTGTCGGAGAACAGGACCTCGTAGCGACCCCGAGGCGTGGTGGACAGGAAGGCGTAGAAACCTACCACCCCCAGCACCCGGCTCAAAGGCTGGCCCAGTTGCTGCGCCACCAGGCGGGCGGCCTCGGCGGGGATGTGCTGCAACTCCAGTTGCACCTCCCGCAGGACCTGGAGCAGGGCCTGGGGCTGGTTGCCGTGCCGGGCACAAAGCGTGGTGATGAAGTCTTGGAGATCAGGCAGATCGTGGTTCACCGTGGGCTCTTTCTGCATGGCGGCTCAGAACCTTAATTCTATATCAGGACTCAAAAGTCGCAATAAGAAACCCCCTGTCCGGGCCCTGTCTCCGGCTCACTGTTGCTAAAGGAAACGCTGAACCAATCCCTTGTCTTCATTGCAAACGCAGCGCGGCAAGCCAGGACTCGTGCGAAATCAATAGCTTCTGGATCGTCGCGCCGCTTCGCTCCGCGCGATGACGGATTTGATCAGCGTGCGTCCTAATGAACAATCTGGGTTAAACGTCCTGGGGGTCCACATCCAGGCCCCAGCGTACCCCCTTGGCCGGCAGGGTGTGGAGCAGGGGGACCCAGGCGTCCAGGAAGCCGTGCAGCCGGGCACGCAGCGTGGCCTGGAGCAACAACTGCATGCGATGCTGGTGGGCCACCCGGCGCATGAGGGCGGGTACGGGGTCGAAGAGGCTGACCCCGGCGTCCAGGCCCAGACTCAGGCCCGCCTCCCGGGCCTGCAGGAGGAAATTCAGCACCGCCTCTTCCACCCGGCCCTCCGCGCGCAACAACACCTGGCTGGCATAGGGCGGGAAATGGGCGGCACGGCGCTCCCTCAGGGCTTGGCGGGCATAACCGGCATAATCCTGGGCCACCACCGCCTGATAAAGCGGATGTTGCGGGTAGGTGGTCTGGATCAGCACTTCACCCGGATGCTGCGCGCGCCCTGCCCGGCCGGCAACCTGCATCAATTGGGCAAAAAGTCTTTCACTGGCTCGGAAATCCGGTGAAACCAGGGCCAGGTCAGCCCCGATCACGCCCACCAGGGTCAGGTGCGGAAAATCATGGCCTTTTGCGACGATCTGCGTGCCCACCAGAATATCCACTTCGCGCGCTTCGATCTGCTCACGCATCGCGGCAAACGCACCCTTGCGCGCAGCGGTATCGCGGTCAAGGCGCAAAATCCGGGCGCTGGGAAACTGTTCCGCCAATGTCTCCTCCACCCGTTGCGTGCCCTGTCCGGCGGGACGCAGATCGAGATTGCCGCATTCTGGACAGGCCTCCGGCGGACGCGCGATGAAGCCGCAGTGATGACATACCAATCGATAACCCGCCTTGTCCCGATGCAACACCAGATGTGCGGAACAGCGCGAACAGGAAAAAACATGACCGCAACCGTTGCATAACAGGGTCGGTGCATAGCCGCGCCGGTTGATAAACACCAGACTCTGTTCGCCGCGCTGGAGTCGCACGGCTAACGCCTGTTGCAAAGCGCTGGTCAGACCTTGCCGGGGACGGTCGGTGCGACTGTCGATCAACTTGATCTGTGGCAACACGGCTTGCGCATGCGCGCGACGGGTCAGACTGAGCAGCCGGTAACGCCCTGCTTTAGCGTTGCGCCAGGACTCCAGTGCCGGCGTAGCGGAGCCAAGCAATACCGGAATGTCACGCTGGTGTGCCCGCCAGACCGCGACATCACGCGCTGAGTAGCGCATGCCGTCCATTTGCTTGTAGGCGTTGTCATGTTCTTCATCGACGATGATCAAACCCAGGCGAGGCAGTGGCGTGAAGATCGCCAAACGCGTGCCAAGCACGATGTCGGCCTTGCCATGCAATGCCTGCAGCCAGCCTGCGCGGCGTTCGCCTTCCGCCAGATTGCTGTGCAGACCCAGCAATTTCCGGCCAGGAAAGCGGCTGACAAAGCGGGCAATCAATTGCGGCGTCAAATGGATTTCCGGCACCAACACCAGAACCTGCCGGCCTCGTGCCAGCATATCGGCGACCCATTGCAGATAAATCTCGGTCTTGCCGCTACCGGTCACGCCATGCAGCAACCAGGCATGG
>CAZVNY010000018.1:0-14536 GCA_964628785.1 uncultured Thiobacillus sp. | reverse complement strand
CACGCAGGGTGGGCACCAGGTGGCCCAGAAGTTCACCAGCGTGACGCGTCCCCGGCTTTCCGACAGATCGTGGCGCTGTCCGGCGGCATCCTTGAGGGTCAGGCCCGGTGCCGGTTTGCCCGGGCGCTTGATGAGGCCATAGGCCGGCACCGTGGCCTTGTCCGCTCCCAGCTTCACCGGGGATGGGCCCTTGGGCCTTGCCGTGGCCTGCAGCACGCTGGCGGCATTCATGAGCTGGGCCGGGGTGGCCCTAACCGCCTTCTCCACTGCACTGGGTACCCGTCCAGCCATGGCCTGCAGGCTTTCGCTCACGGGTTTTTCCACCTGCATGAGGTAGTAGTCCCGCACCTCGGGCACCAGCCAGGCATAACCCGGGCTGCCACCCTGGAGCAGGGCCTGCAGGAGCGCGTCCAGCCTGCCCCGGTTGGCGCCCAGTGACGGCTGCATGACCATCACCGGCAGGTTGGTGGCGGAGACGATGTCCAGCAGCTCCGGCGCCTCCCCGGCCACCGGCGTGCCACGATAGAGGTTGGGGAAGAACAGGACCGCCCCGGCCACCTTGCGGTTGTCCCCCCCCTCCTCCTGCCAGGTACGCAGGCCCCGCAGCAGGGGTGCGGCCATACGATCACAGGCCACCAGGACGATGGGACCCCGCCCGGCCTGCACGGCCCGTTTCACCAGGGCCGCCACGGGAAAACCTTCGATGTTGCGAATGGCCTCGGCGGTGCGTTCCAACAACAGGGAGTCCAGCAGATCCACGCGCCAGACCGTGGCGTTGCGCATTTCCAAGGCCTTGGCCAGCTCGTTGGCCCGCTCCCGCTCGCCATACTGGTTGAGCAGCCAGATGAACAAAGGCCCCTTGTTGCCCTCCCCCCAGGTTTTGACCTCCAGATGCTCGCCCCGTCCCACATCCAGACCAAAATCCGCCCGGGCCATCAGGGGCAGGAATAGCAGCAGGGTGGTCACGAGGAGTCGATGGCAGCTCATGGGGTCCGTCGCGGCAGGATGTGGCTGGCTATTGTTGCGCCAGCCAGCCGCCAGCGTCCACTCTGCCCCCATGAACAGCACAAAAGGACTACCGACCGTCAACCGGCGGGCAAAAGATCCGGCCACCCTGCCAGCAACGAGATGAGCGCGTAAAACTGTTTCGACGTGCGCATGCTGCACAGCAACCGCCAGAACGTTCAGGCAAGATGCGGAGGTAGTGGGACTCTGTGATATAGATACCCTGTCTGTCTGTGTCTGTCGGGTCCCGTCTGTGCCCTACTATCTGCCGTATCCACATCCATATCCTCCTCAGGCTCCTCAGCTTCCGACACCCCTGCAGTCTCTCCCACCCGCCCTGCAGCCATGGCAGCGGCTGTACTCCGAGGCATTACCCCGTAGCCGGCCGGCGGTCTGATGGCAACCACCCAGCACACCCCGGCCCCCGGGCAGACGGCAGACACCTACGAATCCGACTTCCTGCTGGCCCAGTACTGTGAGTTCCACTATGGCCCAGCCTATCTGGGGGTGGCCAACTTCCCCAGACAATGTGCCGAGCTTTGCCTGGCGGCCATGGCACATGGGCCCCGCGAGCGGGCCCTGGATCTGGGCTGCGCCACGGGGCGCGCCAGCTTCGAGCTGGCCCGGGGTTTCGCCCGGGTGGATGGGGTGGATGCCTCGCGGCGTTTCATCCACATGGCCCGGCAGTTGCAACAGACGGGCCAATACGACTACGCACTACCCAGCGAGGGCGATCTGAGGGAGCCCCGCCACATCCGCCTGCGGGACCTGGGGCTCACCGACGTGGCCCACAAGGTCGTGTTCCGACAGGGTGATGCCTGCGGGCTGGAACCCCAACTCGGTGCTTACGACCTCATCTTTGCCGGCAATCTCATCGATCGCATGGCCTGCCCACGCAACTTTCTTGGGTGGGTCCACCAGCGACTGCGCAAAGGCGGGCTGCTGATCCTCACCTCCCCCTATACCTGGCAGACGGCCTTCACCCCGAAGCAGGAATGGCTGGGTGGCTTTCTGCATCAGGGTCAAGCCGTTACCAGCCTGCAGGGACTGCATGCAGTGCTGACGCCCCATTTCCGGCCTCTGGGGAGCCCCCGGCAGATCCCTTTCGTGATCCGGGAGACGGCACGCAAATTCCAGCACAGTCAGGCGGAGATGACCAGTTGGGAAAGAACATGAGCTTCGATTTCGACTCCTCCATCTCCCGTGTGGGCACCCACAGTGCCAAATATGACCGGCGTCAGGCCCGCTTTGGCCGTCCTGATGTGCTGCCTCTGTGGGTGGCGGACATGGATTTTGCGACTCCCAGCTGCATCACCCAGGCCCTGGCAAAGCGGCTGGAACATCCCATCTTTGGCTATACGGTGGTCGACCCGGAGGTATACCAGGCCATCATGGACTGGCAATGGCAACGGCATGGCTGGCGGGTGGAGCGCGAATGGATACTGATGTTGCCGGGGGTAATGCCGGGCATGGATCTGTGTGTGCAGGCCTTTTCCCAACCCGGTGAGGCCGTGGTGGTGCAACCACCGGTATACAACCCCTTCTACGAAAGCGTCCTGCGCAACCAGCGGCAGCTCATACGTAATCCTCTGCTCTGGTCGGACTGCAGATACCAGATGGATATGGCACATCTGGCTGCCCACCTGACGCCCGTCACCCGTCTGCTGCATCTGTGCAATCCCCACAACCCCGGCGGGCGGGTGTGGCAGCAACAGGAACTGGAAGCCCTGGGTGAGCTGTGCCTGCGTCACGGACTCATCCTGGTGAATGACGAGATCCATGCCGATCTGGTGTTTTCCGGCCACAAACACCTGCCCCTGGCCAGTCTGGATCCGGAGCTGGCCCGACGCAGCATCACCCTCAACTCGCCGGGCAAGACCTTCAACATCCCGGGCCTCCACGTGGCCTACGCCATCATTCCAGACCCACAACTGCGGGCCCGCTTCCAGGAGAGAATGGCGCGCCAGCATCTGGAAGACAGCAACATCATGGGGCAGGTCGCCCTGAAGGCGGCCTACCAGCAGGGAGAACCCTGGCTGATGGCCCTGTTGCATTACCTGCGGGACAATCTGCAACTGGCCAGCCGGGAGATCAGAAGCCATGTGCCAGCAGTGGCCTGCACCATGCCGGAAGCCACCTATCTGCTATGGCTGGATCTGCGCAACTGGTGCGCAGACCGGGGACTGGATGACCGGGGCTTGCAACAGCATCTCGTCGATGGCGGCCTGGGCCTCTCGCCAGGCGTCCAGTTTGGTCCGGAAGGCAGCGGCTTCATGCGCATGAACGTGGCCCTGCCCCGGGCCCAACTGGCCACAGCCCTGGAACGACTGGCACAGGTCATGGCCTGATCGGTACCATCCGGGCATTGCAGCCACTGTGTGGAGCGTCCGTTGTCCGCCGCAAACATCATCGAAATCCGGGATCTGCACTTCTCCTATGGCCCGCGCAAGGTCCTGGACGGCATCGATCTCGCCATCCCCCGGGGACAAAAGGTGGCCGTGCTGGGGGCCAGTGGCTGTGGCAAATCCACCCTGCTCAAGCTCATCATGGGGCAGCTGCGCCCGGAACGGGGCCAGGTCCTGGTGGACGGCGAAGACGTGCATGCCCTGAGCAACGACGCGCTCTATCTGCTGCGCCGCAAGATGGGGGTGATGTTCCAGATCAGCGGCCTGTTCAGCGACCTGTCCACCTTCGAGAACATCGCCTTTCCCATGCGGGAACACACGGACCTGCCGGAAGACATGATCCGCGACCTGGTGCTGATGAAGCTCCACGCCGTGGGCCTGCGGGGGGCGCGACGACTGATGCCCAAGGAGCTCTCCGGGGGTATGGAACGCCGCGTGGCCCTGGCCCGGGCCATCGCCCTGGACCCCCGCCTGGTGCTCTATGACGAGCCCTTTGCCGGCCTGGATCCCATCTCCCTCAACGTCATCGCCAAGCTGTTGCGCCGCCTGAACGACGCCCTGGACACCTCCGCCATCGTGGTGACCTACGACGTCTCCGAATCCCTGAAGGTGGTGGACTACGTGTACTTCCTGGCGGACGGCCGCATCGTCGCCCAGGGCCCCACCCAGGAAATCATCCAGTCCGACGATCCCTTCGTGCACCAGTTCCTGCATGCGGAACCGGAAGGTCCGGTGCATTTCCACTACCCGGCCCGCCCCCTGGAGGCGGACCTGGGCGTCCGGGCCGGCGGCCGTACCCCGGGGAGCTGAGGCTCATTCGCCTTCCTGGTAAGCGAATTTCACATGCCCGTAGCGCACCACCAGTACGGCCAGGGTGAGCATGAGGATGGCGCCGGAAATCCCCAGCATCTCCCATAGATCCAGATTCTTCAGGTCCAGCACCAGATAGCGGGCCAGGGCCACGATGGCGATGTAGATGGGAAAGCGCACGGGCAGGCGGCCGGAACGGAAGTACAGGCCCACCATGGCCAGGATTTCCAGGTAGAGAAAGAGCAGCAACAGGTCCGCCAGGGTCACCACCCCGGCCTCCAACATCACGTTCACCTCGCCGATGCCGGCGATGACCGTGGCCACGGTAATGACCGTCAGGCCCACGAACTCGATGAGCCCAAGCAGGGTCTGGGCATGATGGGTGTAGATGTTCTGGCGCATGTAGTCTCCTCACTCCACGAAGAAGTTTGTCCGTTTGCCGTCGTTATACTGGCTACACCCTGCAACGCAAAGAGCAATCCTTGGAAATCACCGTCTATCGTGACCAGGCCTTGTTCCGGGAGTCCCGCCACCTGCCGGCACAGACCTACAACCTGGCCCGTACCCTGCAGGCGCGCAGCTCCAGCGACATGGTCTTCGTGCCCATCCGCTCCATGCAGGTGCTTGCCATCCTGGACCCGGAGGAGTTCATCTTCCTGGACGTGGCATACAAGAGCCGGGTCATGCTGGCCTGGCAGGCCTTCCGCCCCGATGCCCGACAAACCCTGGAAGACCCCGTGGCCTTCGAGCTGGCCTGCTACGAGGAAAGCGGTCGGGTGGCCATGCAACGCCTGCCCCGGGAGTTCCACCAGGCCCTCCTGGCCCTGGCCGCCAAGGAACACATGGACGGGCCGGCGCGGGTACTGAAATTCCAGGCCAAGCGACCGCTTTGAGGTCTTGCCCCGGGGGTCAGGGGCTGGGCTGCACCTTCTCGCCGCGATACAGCAGCTTCAGCCCCAGGGGAGTCAGCAGGGTGGTAAAGGCCACCACCAAGATCAGGCCCGCATAGATCTCATTGTTGAATATCCCCGAGACACGGCCCAATTCGGCAAAGATCAGGCCCACCTCCCCCCGGGGCACCATGGCCACGCCGATACGCCAACGGGTGGGCCAATCCACGCGCAGCAACAGGGCGCCCAGAACCTTGCCCACCACCGCCAGCGTCAGCATGCCCAGGGAGAATTCCCAGATGAAAGGAGAAGACCAGTCTATGGCCCGCATGTTCAGCGACAGGCCCACGCCCACGAAGAAGATGGGGGTGAACAGATGCACGATGGGCTGCATCTGGCTCTCGACCTTATGTGCAAAGGCCGGTTCGGTCTTCAGGGCAATGCCAAAGGGCAGGAAGAAGAAACGGGACAGGGCCAGGCCTGCGGCAAAACCGCCCAGCAGGGCCGGCACCCCCATGGTATGGGCCAGCCATGCGAAAAACAGCACCAGGGAAACGATGGTGGTGGGTATCAGGCCCGGGATCTGGCAGCGATGATCTACACGCTGTATGGCCAGGGACAGGAGCTTGGCCATGCTCGGGGCGATGAGGAAGAACACCACCACAAAAAGCAGGATCTTGCCCGCATTGCCCAATTGCACGCCGCCGCTGGTGGAAAATTCATAGAGCAGGGCCAACAGCAAAACCCCCATGATGTCGTCCATCACCGCTGCTCCCAGGACCACCTGCCCTTCCAGGCTTTTGTGACGGTTCAGATCGGTCAGGGTACGAATGGTGATGCCGATGCTGGTGGCGGTGAGTGTGCCACCCACGAACAGGGCCACCAGCAATTTCAGGCCAAAACCCCAATAGGCCAGACAGAAGCCGAACAGGAAGGGAAAGGTAAAACCGGCTACGGCAACGAAGGCAGCACGACGGCCACTCTTCAAAAGCTTGCCCAGGTCCGTCTCCAGGCCCACCTCGAAGAGCAGCAGGATGATGCCGATCTCCGCCAGCAGCTTGATGAAGTGGTCCGCTGACAACCAGCCCAGCAGGCTGGGTCCCACCACCACCCCGGCCATGAGCTCCCCCATGACCGCCGGGGCACCCAGCCTCACTGCCAACGCGCCAAAAAGACGGGCGGCCAGCAGTATCAGCATCAAATGCAAAAAAAAGGTATGGGCTTCCATGGTTGCCTGGCCAGTCGAGGCCAATACGGCGAATTATGGATCTATTCCTCTTTTAATCGGAATACCCATGCACGAGATGAACTGCTTGCAAGCATCAGGAATGCGTATTCGCCACGCCGCCGTTATCGTCTTTCTTCCCTGCCGCCACCCGGTCCATGACCGCGAAGAGCACGCCGGAGAGCACGAAGGTCATGTGGATGCCCACCTTCCAGGCCAGCTGCGTGTTGCTCAGGCTCTCCACATGCATGAAGGCCTTGAGCAGTTCGATGCCGGAGATGGCGACGATGGAGCCGATGAGCTTCATCTTCAGCTCGGCAAAACCCACATGCCCCATCCAGCTCGGCCAATCCTCATGCCCGGCGGCATCAAAACGGGAGACGAAGCTCTCGTAGCCGGCGAAGACAATGATGATGAGCAGGTTGGCCACCATCACCACGTCCACCAGGGAGAGCACGCCGATGATCACGTCACCCCCCTCGCCGGTGAACACCAGGGGCACGAAATTCAGGAACTCCTTGCCGAATTTCACCAGCAGCAGGATCAGGGCCAGGATCAGGCCAATATAGAAGGGCACCAGCAGCCAGCGGCTGGAAAACAGGATCTGCTCCAGGCGGTTTTCCAAATGTTTCATGGCTTGACCTCGGGTTTGCGGCTGGCCGTCAGGCTGGCCAGGACCGAGGAGGCAAGGATCAAGGCCACGATACCCAGGGCCAGGCCTATGGGGACCTTGAAGAAATCCACGATGAGCATCTTCACGCCCACGAACACCAGCACCAGGGCCAGACCGTATTTCAGCAGGTGGAAGCGGCCATTCAGGTCCGCCAGCAGGAAATACAGGGAACGCAGGCCCAGGATGGCAAAGATGTTGGAGGTGAAGACGATGAAGGGATCCGTGGTAATGGCAAAGATGGCGGGAATGCTGTCCACGGCAAAGATCACGTCGGAGATCTCGATGAATACCAGCACCAGGAACAGAGGCGTAAACCAACGGACACCGTCCACCGCCACGCTGAAGCGTTCGCCATGGTACTCACGGGTGATGCGCAGGTGGCCCCGCAACCACTTCAGCACCGGGTTGGCATGCAAGTCCGTCTCCTTGTCGGCAAAAATCAGCATCTTGAACCCGGAAGCCACCAGAAAGGCACCAAACAAATATAGCACCCAATGGAACTGCTGCAGCAGCCAGGCCCCTCCCAGGATCATGCCGGCACGCATGACGATGGCCCCCAACACGCCATAGAGCAGCACCCGGCGCTGGTACTCCGCCGGCACGGCAAAGAAGCCGAAGATCATGATGAACACGAAGATGTTGTCCACCGACAGGGACAGCTCGATGAGGTAACCGGTGAGGTATTCCAGGGTCTTGGCGTTGGCCACTGCCCGCCCGGCCGTGTCGTCCAGCCAGCCCCACAGGAGAGCGGCGAAACACATGGACAGGGTGAACCAGACCCCGGTCCAGGCCAGGGCCTCCCGGGCACTCACCCTATGGGCGGTACGCCCGCCCAGGACGAAGAGGTCCAGGGCCAGCATGGCCAGAACGAAGAGGATGAAGCCGGCCCAGAAGGCCGGCGTGACCACGCTGGTGAGTTCCATTTAGCGGCGTACGCCCTCGTTCAGGGCCTCCAGGGCTGCGATGCGTTCCTCGATGGGCGGATGCGTCATGAACAGGCGCTTCAGGCCCGCGCCCACACCGCCAGCGATGCCGAAGGCGGCCATCTTGTCCGGCAGGGGGGCCGGATGCAGGCTGCCCAGGCGTTGCAGGGCATCGATCATGTTCTGCCGGCCTGCCAGGTCGGCCCCACCCCGATCGGCGCGAAATTCCCGCTGCCGGGAGAACCACATGACGATGATGGAGGCCAGGATACCCAGCACCACCTCGGCAACGATCATGGTGACGAAGAAGGCAGGACCCTGGCCCCGCTCGGTCTTGAACACCACCTTGTCCACCGTGTGCCCGATGACCCGGGAGAGGAACATGACGAAGGTGTTCACCACCCCCTGGATGAGGGCCATGGTCACCATGTCCCCGTTGGCCGCATGGGACACCTCATGCCCCAGCACCGCCTCGGCCTCCGCCCGGCTCATGCTGCGCAGCAGACCGGTGGACACCGCCACCAGGGAGGCGTTCTTGCTCATGCCCGTGGCGAAGGCATTCACCTCCGGGGCATCGTAGACGGCCACCTCCGGCATCCTGATGCCCGCGGCCTGGGCCTGGCGTGCCACGGTCTGCAGCAGCCAATATTCTTCCGAGGTCTGGGGCTCACTGATGACCCGGGCCCCCACGGACATCTTCGCCGTCCACTTGGACAGGGCCAGAGAGATGAAGGCACCGCCAAAGCCCATGACGGCGGCAAAGATCAGCAGGGCGTTGAAGTTCAGGCCCTGGGCGTTCAGGTAGGGCTCCACCCCCAACAGGCGCATGCTGACGGACAGCACCAGGACGACGGCCAGGTTGGTGGTCAGGAACAGAAAGATGCGTTTCATGTTGTCCTCCGTAAAGGAGATTTTTTGCGATGCATCATCCTAGACAAAAACTTCTATCAATAAAATTCGAATATTTCTGAATGAACGTTCGTTTTTATCGAACATGCTCAACTATCGTCAGCTGCACTACTTCTGGCGCGTGGCCAAGGACGGCAGCCTGGCCCGGGCCAGCGCCAGCCTGCACCTCACCCCCCAGACCCTGTCCGGGCAGATCGCCCAGCTGGAGGCCACCCTGGGGGTACAACTCTTCCGGCGGGTGGGCCGGCGCCTGGAGCTCACGGATCTGGGCCAGCTGGCCCTGTCCTATGCCGACGACATCTTCCGTGCCGGCAGCGAGCTGGAACAGGTGCTGCGCTCCAGCCCCGGGGGCCGGCCCCTGAACCTGCGCGTGGGTCTGGCCGACGTGGTACCCAAGTCCATCGCCTATCGCCTGCTGGCCCCGGCCATGCAGCCGGGGGAAGCGGTGCACATCATCTGTCGCGAGGGCAAACTGCCCCGCCTGCTGGCGGAGCTGGCCATCCACCGCCTGGACCTGGTGCTGTCCGACAGCCCCCTGCCGGCAGACGCCCAGGTACGGGGCTACAGCCACAAGCTGGGGGAGAGCCCGGTGGCCCTGCTGGCCCGGCCCGAGCTGGCGCAGGGACTGCAAGGCGATTTCCCGGCCTGCCTGGAAGACGCGCCCCTGCTCATCCCCGGGGAGGATACGGCCATGCGCGGGCGCCTGTTGCGCTGGTTCAACAGCCAGAACGTACATCCCCGCATCATCGGTGAATTCGACGACAGCGCCCTCATGCAGGCCTTTGCCCAGGCCGGCAGCGGCATCTTTCCGGCCCCCGCCCTCATCGCCGAACACATCTGCCGACAGGACGGCATGCAGCGTATCGCCCTGCTGGAGCAGGTGAGGGAACGTTTCTATGCCATCTCGGTGGAACGGCGTCTGAGCCACCCGGCAGTACTGAGCATCCTCCAGGCCGCCAGCCAGGAACTCTTCGCCCCCGGAGACGCTTAGTCGTCCTCGCCCAGCTCCGGGTTCCAGCCCTTGTTGCGGGCAATCAGCATGGCTCTTGCGTAGATTTCGCCATGGCGCTGCAGCAGGTCTTGCGGCAGATGGCTGGGCAGATTGCCGTATTTGTCCCATTCCCGTTCCACCCGATCCATGAGGGTCTGCATGCGTCCCATGTCCCAGCCGGCGCAGTCCTCGCTCTCCGGGATGAGGCCGAACAACCAGCCATCCAGCACGATGCGTCCCAAGTGGGTCATGCCGTGCTTGTCATTGTTGAAGCCAACGTACTTTTCCATGTGCTAAACCCTTTTTGTCCTGCAGGAAAGTTCAACGTGAGGCCGAATCATGCCTGCATCATGAAGGGCACACGACGATTCAGTGTCCCTGAAAAGCCGCCTCACCTCAGGCTCCTGGCGAGGACAGCGAATTCCCGCCATCGCGAGGGGCAAAGCCCCGTGGTGATCCAGCCCCTGCGCGTCGCGCACGCACCCTGGCCTCCGGCATCAGCAAGCGCGCAACAAGCCGGAATTTGCCTTCTCCTGGATTGCCGCGTCGGCCGTTGGCCGCCTCGCAATGACGCGGTCTGGGCTCCGGCCGCCCCTGAAGCCTCATCGTGTAAGGCCAGCGTAGAGCAGGGGCAGTTTTTCCGGCAGGCGCTGCACGTGGTCCACCACCATGTAGTTCTTCTGCCCGAAGATGCGGGACACATAGTTGTCGGCCCCGGGGTCCAGGCTCATGCAGTAGGTGACCACGCCGTGGCGCGCCACCTCCTCCACCGCCTTCTTGGTGTCGTAGCGCAGGTACTGAGGATCGCGCACGTCGATGTCGGCGGGCTCGCCATCGGTGATGACGATGAGCAGCTTCTTGGCCGAACGCTGCAGCCGCAGGTGATGACCGGCATGGCGGATGGCCGCGCCCATGCGGGTGGAGAGCTGGCCGGTCATGCCCGCCAGACGGGCCTTGGCCGTGTCGTCCCAGGGCTGGGCGAAGTCCTTGAAGCGGTAGTAGTCCACCTCATGCCGGCCATCGGAGCAGAAGCCGTGGATGGCGAAGGGGTCCCCCACCCGGCTGATGGCGTCCGCCAGCAGTACACAGGCCTGGCGGGTCAGATCCAGCACGGAATACTCCTGGCCCTGGACCTTGTCGTTGGTGGACTCGGACAGATCCAGCAGCACCAGGATGGAGAAGTCCCGGGTCTTGCGCACCGAGCGCATCATGATGCGGGGGTCCGGCGGGTTACCCAGGCGGATGTCGGTGAAGCTGGCTATGGCGGCGTTGATGTCGATCTCGTCCCCATCCACCAGCTTGCGCATGCGCTGCACCCCCTGGGGCTGCATGGCATCCAGGAGGAACTTCATGCGATGAATTTCCCGCTTGTACTGAGCGGTGATGTCCTGGATGACCGCCAGCTCACCCAGGGGGCTGCGTTTTTCGAAGACCGTGGCCCAGGCCGGGCGCTCCAGCTGGATCTGGTAGTCCCACTCGGCGTAATGGAAGGGGTCGGAGACCGGTGCCTTGCCCTCCAGGGCGTTGATGCTCACGCCCTCCTGGTCCAGGTAGAACTCCGTGGGCAGCACCCAGATCTCCTGGGCATCGTCGCTGGCCAGCTCGTTGTCCACCTCGTTCACCATCTCCATGAGGCTGACATATTTGCGCACCTGCTTGACGTTGTCATAGCCGGCGGCGGCGGCCCTGTCGAAGTCGAATTCCGCGAATTCCCAGAAATAGCGGTTGTCGTCCCGGTAGGCCGCGCTCAGCACATCGGTACGCGGGTTGAAGGGGATAGCCTTGTCGCGGAAACGGTGGGTCAGGGTAACGCCGATGTCCCAGGACATGCGGTTGTCCTCCAGACGCCCATCCGCCACGGCCTGGGCAAACAGGGCCCGGCCTTCGGCAATCCAGGCATCGTCATCGGCATAGGTTTCGTCCAGCAGGGCCCGGGCCAGACGATCCAGGTAATCCCCCATGCTGGCGGCGCGGGCCGGGGTAACGACATGCAGCCGGCTCCACAGAGCCTGCAGGCCGGGAAAGCGGCGAATGGACAGGGCCTCCACCCGGGCATCCTCGATCACGGCAATGACCGCCATCTGCATGGGGGTCAGGGCCTCGGCGGAGATGGGCTGCCGGGTTTCCACCACATGGGCGGCACAGTGGGCGGCGGCGGCCCGGTAGAGCTCCAGGCCGGAGACCGGGTCCCGACCTGCCGGCACAAAGTCATCGAAGGCATCCGGCAGGTGCAACAGATAGTCCTCGATATAGGGCTTCAGACCTTGCCGGGTCTCGTAGTCCCCCGCGGTGGGACGCATGAAGAAGTCCCGGGCCCAGAGGGCACGCAGGTACATGTTGATACGGCGCTGCACGTCCACCAGCAGGGTGCCCTTGCGCTCCTTCTGCAGGATGGCCAGGGATTCCTTGCTGTCCAGAGCGAAGTAGCGGATCTGCTCTTCATAATTGGTGCGGTGGGCATGGGCACCCCAATGGGCCCAACGGCGCAGCCCCCCCAGGGTGAGCTGCTGGAAGAGCACCTCCAGCTTGTCCAGCATGGGGCGCACCCCCCGGGGGGCCTGGGCGATGAGGGTGTTGATGAACTGCAGGTATTTGCGGAAGAGATCCGCATCTCCCAGGCGGTTGGCCGCCGTGGGGGCGGTGGAGAGCAGCAGCTCGATGACCGCGCCGGAGGTCTTGGAGGCCAGGCCCAGGGCGCTGCTCACCAGATCGGTGAGCACGTCCTCGCCCACCTCCTTGGCCACCATGGGGGCCTGGGTGATCCAGGCCTCCACCAGGCTATCCCCCCGTCCCAGGCTACGGATGGCCGACACCCCCTTGAGATAGTTGTCCAGGCCCCGGGGACTCAGGGTCTTGGTGGCCTCCGGCCAGTGGGCCTGCAAGGTGGACTGGGCGGCCGCGGACAGGTTTTCCAGGAGTTCGGCGTAGTCTTCGAGTCGTATGGACATGGTTGCCTCCACGATCATCCCGGCTTGCGCCGGGATGCCAAGCCTGATCAGAAGAAGGTGCTCACCGCCGCATCCAGGGCGTCGCGCATGTCCGGGTCGTCGGTGATGGGACGCACCAGGGCCACGCGGCAGGCGGCCAGGGGGTTCACCCCCTTGGCGATCAGGGAGCCGGCGTAGATCAGCATGCGCGTGGACAGGCCCTCGTCAAGGCCGTGGCCCTTGAGGTTGCGGGAACGCTCGGCAATGGACACCAGCTTGCCGGCGATGTCGGCGCCGATGCCGGATTCGTGCGCGACGATCTCGGTCTCGATCGCGTGCTCGGGATAAGTGAAATCCAGGCCGCCGAAACGCTGCTTGGTGGATTGCTTCAAATCCTTCATCAGGGACTGGTAGCCCGGGTTGTAACTGATGACGATCTGGAAATCCGCATGCGCCTGCACCAGCTCGCCCTTCTTCTCCAGGGGCAGCACACGGCGGTTATCGGTGAGGGGGTGGATCACCACGGTGGTGTCCTGGCGCGCCTCGACGATTTCGTCCAGATAACAGATGGCACCGTGGCGGGCGGCGATGGCCAGGGGCCCGTCCTGCCACTCCGTGCCGGAGGCGGAGAGCAGGAAGCGACCCACCAGGTCGGAAGCGGTCATGTCCTCGTTGCAGGCCACGGTGATCAGGGGCTTGCCCAGCCGATACGCCATGTATTCCACGAAACGGGTCTTGCCGCAGCCGGTGGGGCCCTTGAGCATCATGGGCATGCGCACCGCATAAGCGGCCTCGTACAACGCCACTTCGTCGGCGACGGAGCGATAGTAGGGTTCCTTGCTGATGCGGTACTGGTCGATGATCGAGCTCATTGCGGTCTCCTGAGGGAAACGGGATGGAAGGAGGGAAAGGTGAAACGGGAAAACGTCGGATTGGGACTGCCCGGGCTTTTGCGTTTCGCTTCTCGGTAACAAAAAGCCCCCGCCGCGCTTGCACGCGGCGGGGGCTGATGCTTCAGTCCGCCGCGTATCAGACAGTCTTGCCGCGGTAGATCACCATGGCGGCACCCTGGGTCTGCCTGAAGTTGTCATAGCCCACCAGACGCACGTGGTTGTCCGGATTGGCTTTGCGGCAGGCCTCGGCCTCGGCCAGGATCTTGTCCACGTCGGTCTCGCCGAACATGGGCAGCTTCCACATGTACCAGTAGTTGTCCATCAGGTACTGGGGCTCGGTGTGCTCGATGGCCGGGTTCCAGCCCTTCTTGACGATGTATTCCACCTGTTTGCGGATGTTGGCATCATCCATGGCGGGCAGGTAGGAGAAGGTCTCGAACTTGCGGCTGGTGGGGTCGCTCAGGCGGGAGTTGTAGTCTTGCATTGCGGTTTCCTTTGCTAGATTCGGTTACTGGATCCCGGAGCGGGCCTGGGGCGCGTCCGGGAGGACCTTGTGTTCAAGACAAGATCACTTGTGGGCCACGTCCAGCTTGTCCACGGTGTCGAACTCGAACTTGATCTCCTTCCAGGTTTCCATGGCGATCTTCAGTTCGGGGCTGCTGGCAGCGGCGCGGGTCAGCACTTCCTTGCCTTCCTTCTCGATGGCCACACCCTGGTTGCGGGCCTCCACACAGGCTTCCAGCGCCACCCGGTTGGCGGCGGCGCCGGCGGCGTTGCCCCAGGGGTGGCCCAGGGTGCCGCCGCCGAACTGCAGCACCGAGTCGTCGCCGAAGATGTTGACCAGCGCGGGCATGTGCCAGACGTGGATGCCGCCGGAGGCCACCG
>CAZVNY010000017.1:9532-14607 GCA_964628785.1 uncultured Thiobacillus sp. | reverse complement strand
ACTGTCCGTGAGCATGTCCAGATACACGTCGGCATTGCGCAGCAGGAAGGTGTTGTTGCCCGCCTGCGTCATGGCTTCCAGGCGGCGCTGAATGGGGGGGAGGTTCAACTTCTGGACGATGCGGACCTTGTGCATCTCCAGGGGGATGGCCTCATCACCATAAAATTTCACTTTTGCCATGACGGCTGACTCCTTGGGCTGCTCGGGATGAAAGAAGCAATCGAACCACGATGCCTGCGGGAACGGATTGACATAGCGCAAGGATCCCGTGTTTTGGACGCGGCCCAGCACCGGATTAGGATGGATATCAGATTGACCGGGCTGCCTGGACAGACCACCCTGCAAGCATGCAGATCGATGCGTCGTGGCCGTGTACACGGGTCTTCGGACCTTGGATTTTGCTGGGCTCCCGTCTAGGCTGAAGCATCGAGCCAGGCGTAATTGATACGCAACTGCAACGGTGCTGCCATGGGTCCGGTCGACCGAGGCGGCAAAGCAAGCAAATCCGGAAAGGAGTTCCCAATGCCCAGAATGATTCGTTATTGCTTGACGCTGCTGCTCATCCTGGGTGGCAGCAATGCATCCGCCCAATCCCTCATCGTCGATACCGATGCCGTGGAGCAGGCCCAGCAACGGGGCGCGGTGATCTGGGATGCACGCAACGCCAAGGACTACGCCGAGGGCCACATCCCGGGTGCGGTGAGTCTGGGCGGGGTGGGTGACGTATTCCGCGACCCCATCCGGGAAGACCCGCCTTCTGCTGCCGAGGCCGCGGAATTGTTCGGTGATGCAGGTATGGACATCCTGAATCGGGAAATCATCGTCTATGGCGGCAAGGGTGACCCCTATGCCTATTTCGCCGCCCGCATGCTGGAGTATTACGGTGGGCCCCATGCCCGGGTCTATCACGGCGGCATCGACGACTGGAAGGCCGCCGGCAAGCCCGTCAGCACCAAGACCAGCAAACTTCCGCCGGTGAGCCTGAAACTGGGCGCGGAGCGGGTGGGCACCACCTGGACCGGGGAGATGATCGACCTGGTACGGCGTGGCGGCGCCCAGATTCTGGATGTGCGCACCCCCAATGAGTTCACCGGCCAGGATGTACGCGCCATCCGTGGCGGCCACATCCCCGGGGCCACCCACATCCCCTTCGAAAACAACTGGGTCGACCCGGACACGCCCTCCAAGCTGGCCGCCCATGAAGTGAAAAGCAAGGATGGCCTGGCCCTGAAACCCCGGGACGAGCTCAAGGCCCTGTATGCCAATCTGGACCCGGACAAGGAGACGGTGGTCTATTGCCAGAGCGGCGTGCGGGCCTCGGAGACGGCGGCCATCCTGCGCGACCTGGGCTTCCGGGACGTCAAGGTCTACGAGCCCTCCTGGCTGGGGTATGCCGGCGTGCTGTCCGCCCCTGCCGAGGACGAGGTGTTCTTCAACGTGGGTGCCATGGTCGGCCAGATCACAGGCCTGAAGAAGCAGATCCAAACCCTGGAGTCCCAGCTGGACAAGCTGCGTGCCGCCCAGGCCAAGCCCTGAAGCATGCTTGACGGCGGGCCCCGGACACGCCTAGGCGCGCCCGCTGTGCTCCTTGAGATAGGCCCGGGTCTTGGCGCTCCACAGCCAGACGTAACGCAGGCCGGACAGGGCCACCAGGACCGCCGTGAGCTTGGCCAGGGGCAGGATCCAGGCGTCCAGACCCAGGTGCAGGGCCAGGTCCGCCAGGGTGAAACTGATGAGGATGAACTCCATGGCGGTGGCCAGCTTGCCGGAGAGGGTGGGACGCACGTCCAGTCCCCCGGTGAGCCGGCGATAACCTTCCGCCCCCGCCAGGATCACCCCGTCCCGGAGCACCACCGTCCACAGCAGCCACATGGGCAGCAGGCCCGTGAAACAGAGCATGCCCAGGGTGGTGAGCAGCATGAGCTTGTCGGCAATGGGATCCAGCCAGGCCCCCAACACGGAACGCTGTTTCAACAGTCGCGCCAGGCTGCCATCGAGCAGGTCGGTGAGGGCGGCCACGGAAAAGGCCAGGAAGGCCCACTCCACCTGCCTCTGCCAGAGGTACCAGGCCACGACGGGGGTGAGCAGGATGCGCAGGCCCGTCAACAGGTTGGGGATGGTCCAGTTCTGACTGAAGCGGTGGCTCATATGCCCACCCCCGTCCTGGTGGCCAGCCCGCGGAGATACCGGGAATGGGGCCGCAACACGCTCAGTCAGGCAGCTTCTTGCCCGGATTGAGGATGCCCCGGGGGTCGAACAGACGCTTCACGTCCCGCAGCATGGCCAGGGTGGGGGCATCCATCTCCCGGGCCACATAGCGGCGTTTTTCCGAACCGATGCCATGCTCGCCGGAGAGGGAACCGTCCAGCTCCAGCACCGCTTCGATGAGGGCATCGTGGCAGGCATGGGCACGCTGCATTTCCTCGGCATCGTCCGGGTGCACCATGATGTTCACATGCAGGTTGCCGTTGCCGGCATGGCCGAAGCTGACGATGGGCACGGCATGGACAAGGCCCAGGTGGTCGATGGCCTGCACCAGATCGGCCAGCCGAGTGATGGGCACCACCACGTCCTCGTTGATCTTCAGGGGGGCGATGCGCTTCACCGCCATGGACAGGGACTTGCGCGCCGCCCACAGACGGCCGATGTCCACCAGATCGAAACCGCTGAGGATTTCCAGCATGCCCTCCCCCGCCAGGGCCTGTTCCAGGGCCGCGATCTGGCGTGGCACATCCTCCCGGCTGCCATCCGCCTCCACCATGAGCACCGCCTGGGTGCCGGCTGGCAGTCCGGCGTTCACCACCTGCTCGCCGCCGTACAGGGTGAGTACATCGATGGCGCGACGATCCATGAACTCCAGGGCACAGGGCAGCACGGGCTGTTGCATGACGCGTTGCACGGCGGCACAGGCGCTGGCGTTGGAGGCATAGCACACCCGCAGGGTGGCCACGGTTTCCGGCGCGGGCACGAGGCGCAGGGTGGCCTCGGTGATGAGGGCCAGGGTGCCTTCCGAACCCACCAGCAGACGGGCAAGGTCATAGGCCGTGGCGTACTTGCTGGTCCGGCTGCCCAGCCGCAACTCCCGGCCGTCACCGCTTACGGCCCGAAGACCCAGGACGTGATCCCGGGTGGCGCCGTATTTCACGCAGCGGGGACCGGCGGCATTGGTGGCCAGGTTGCCGCCGATGCGGCTGTAGGCGCCGGAACCCGGGTCGGGGGCATACATGAGTCCGGCACTGCGGGCCAGGCGGTCGATGTCGTCGGTCACCACCCCGGGTTGCACCACCACCAGGCGGTTGCCGGCATCGAACTCCAGGATGGCCTGCATGCACTCGAAACTCAGCACCACGCTGCCGGGAACGGGCATGGCACCGCCCACGTTGCCGGAGCCCGCCCCCCGGGGGATGAGGGCAAAGTCGTGTGCATTGGCCAGTTGCACGATGGCCACCACTTCCGCATGACTGCGGGGAAACAACACCGCCTCCGGGGGGCAGCGACGGGGGGTCTCATCGCCGGCATAGAGCAACAAGGTGTCGGCATCGCTGCGGGCCCGCTCCGGACCCAGCAGGGCCCTGAGTTCGGCCAGGGTGGCGGCGGTGAACATGGCATTCAGCCCAGACAGGGCTCCACCACCTCGGCCACCTTCACCAGGGCATCGGAATCGGCATAGCGGCTGTGCACCTCTGCCACGGCGGCGTCATACAGCGCCCGGTTGAAGGCGGCGGCCATCTGTTCCTGCATGCAGTGTTTCAGGGCCTGGGTCATGACCTTGTCCAGGGACACCAGCCGCCGGGACTGGACGATGCCGTCCTCGCTGTTCACCAGGGTGATCTTCATGCGGGAACGGTCCCCCGGCAGCTCCTGGGGCAGTTCCCGCTCCGCATCCGGCACCAGATGCACGTTGAAGGCGGCGTCGGACCATTCGCATACATCCTTGATCTTGTAGAGCAGAAAAGCGGCCGGACCATGGGTAAACAGGCCCACCTCCACCGCCGCGTCCCGCAGGCCCTGGATCTCCCCCAGGGTGGGGGCGGGCCAGAACAGGGTCAGTTCATGGGCGCCGTTGCGATAGACGTAACGCACCCCCTCGTCGTACTGGGTATGGGCCGCAGACCAGCGCTCCCCCACCTTGGGGTCGGGGGAGACGAAATCCGGGCGGGTGAAGGTGTGCAGATGTCTGGGTTCGCTCATTCCGCCTCCTCCGGCAACAGCCCCGCCAGCATGGCCACCATGTCTGCATCGAAATCGAAGCCCGGGTCCATGCCCGGGTTGATGGAAAAGCCCATGTCCGCACCCATGCGGCGGATGATCCAGGACACCTCCGTGAGCAGGCCGCCGGAGTAGTCCGGGTAGTCCGGGGACAGGATCTGGGCCCGTTCCGGCGAGGAAAAGGTCACCAGTACCCGGTTGCCCGCCTCATCCTCCATGACCAGGGGCCGCGCCTTGGTGGAGAGCTGAAAACCGGCAATCTGATGTTTTTCATCCTGCACCGGCATGAAGACCTGCAGGTCCAAGAGTTGACGGGCAAAGTCTTCCGGCTCGATGCGGCCTGCATCGATGTCCAAAAGCAGGCGTTCGACGTCGTTACGTGATAAATCCATGGCTTTGACAGGGAAATATGGGGGGTTCAGGTCTTGCAGCATAGCACTCCGAAAGGGGACCCAGCATGCAAAGCACCCCCAGCCTGACCCCTGAGCCACAACTTGCTGCAGACAGAAGGGCTGCCTTCGGCTAGTCCGCCGGCGTGGCACGCTGATACTGCAGGGGCCAGGCCATCCTGTGGCCCAGCCGCTGGGCGGCATGCAGGGGCCAGTACGGGTTGCGCAACAGCTCCCGGCCCAGCAACACCAGGTCGGCCTGGCCATCCCGGATGACGCGGTCTGCCTGCTCCGCCGTGGTGATGAGACCCACGGCAGCGGTGAGCAGACCTGCCTCATGCCGTATGCGGGCGGCGAAAGGCACCTGAAAGCCTGGAGCGGCGGGGACCTGGGCATGGGGCACCAGCCCGCCGGAAGAGACGTCCACCATGTCCACACCCAGGTCCTTGAGCAGCCTGCACAGCTCCACGCTCTCAT
>CAZVNY010000017.1:0-9522 GCA_964628785.1 uncultured Thiobacillus sp. | reverse complement strand
CCAGTCCGTGGCCGACAGGCGCACCAGCAGGGGCAGGCCCTGTGGCCATTCGGCGCGTACCGCGCTCACCACTTCCCGCACCAGGCGGGTACGGTTTGCAAAGCTGCCGCCATAGGCGTCCGTACGCCGGTTGGCAAGGGGGGACAGGAATTGGTGCAGCAGATAACCATGGGCGGCATGCACCTCCACCACCTGGAAACCCGCTTCCCGGGCCCGGCGGGCCGCCGCCGCGAAATGCCGAACCACCCCGGCGATCTCGGCCTCGCTCAAGGCCCGGGGTACACCGGAGCCCTGGCCAAAGGCAACGGCGGAAGGGGCCACGCTGTCCCAGCCCCCTTCGCTGGCCGCTAGGGTGTGTTGCGGCTGCCAGCCCAGGCCCACGCTGGCCTTGCGTCCGGCGTGGGCCAACTGTATGCCCGGGACACAGCCCTGGGCCTGGGCAAACCGCACGATGCGGGCCAGGGGTTCGACCTGCTCCGCATGCCACAGTCCCAGGTCTCCGGGGCTGATGCGGCCTTCCGGCACCACGGCGCTGGCCTCCACCAGCATCAGGGCCACGCCCCCCAGGGCACGGCTGCCGTAGTGCACGGTATGCCAGTCCAGGGCCAGTCCTTCCCGGGCCGAGTACTGGCACATGGGTGACATGCCGATGCGGTTGCCCAGGGTGAGTTCGCGCAACTGCAAGGGTTCGAACAGATGGGCCATGACGCTCAATCTCCAAAACTGGTACCAATCCCCCGGGCGCTCTGCACCCAGGAATGCTCCGGGGGCACGGTCTTCACCTTGCCCGCCACCTCCTCCAGGGGCACCGGCGCGGTGTCATCCCCTCGGGCCGCCACCATGACGCCGTATCGGCCCTGGTGGATGAGTTGTGCCGCCGCCGTACCCAGACGGGTGGCCAACAGGCGGTCGGCGGCGGAGGGGGTCCCCCCGCGTTGCAGATGGCCCAGGATGGTCATGCGGGCCTCCAGGCCGGTGAGATCCTCCAGCTGTTGTGCCAGACGCAGGGTGCGTTCCGCCAGCACCAGATCCATGGGATAGCCGGAGGTCTTGGCAGACTTGGCCGTCTTGGCCTTCTTTTTCTCCAGCAGCGCCTGGGCGGCTTCCGGGACCGGAAGCGGAAAGGCCCCTTCCGCCACGGCCACGATGCTGAAGGGCTTGCCTCTTTGCTTGCGGGTCTTGATGGCCTTGGCCACCCGAGCGACGTCATAGGGGATTTCCGGGATGAGGATGACGTCGGCACCACCGGCGATACCCGCTCCCAGGGCCAGCCAGCCGGCCCGGTGGCCCATGATCTCCACCAAGATGATGCGGTGGTGGCTGTGGGCCGTGCTGTGCAGGCGGTCGATGGCCTCGGTGGCGATGCCCAGGGCGGTATCGAAACCGAAGGTGGTATCCGTCAGGGCCACGTCGTTGTCTATGGTCTTGGGCAGGGTCACCACGTTCAGGCCGGCCTGTTTCAGGCGCAGGGCGTTCTTCTGGGTACCACCGCCCCCCAGACACACCACACAGTCCAGATTCAGGGCGTGATAGTTGGCGACGATGGTAGCGGTCATGTCCTGGACCCGGCCATCCACCGGCATCTTGTGGGGCTTGTCCCGGCTGGTGCCCAGTATGGTGCCACCCAGGCTGAGGATACCGGACAGGGCACCGCCCTCCAGGGACATGGTGCGCTTCTCCATGAAGCCGCGAAAGCCGTCCCGGATACCGATGACCTTCATGCCATAGTGGTTCTGGCAGGCCTTGCCCACACCGCGAATGGCGGCGTTGAGACCGGGACTGTCGCCACCGGAGGTGAGTATGCCGATACGCTGAGCCATGACGCCTTACCTCTGCCAATCACATCGCAAGAGAGCTCCGATTGTCCTGCCATTGCGCGGGCATGGCCAGCAAGGCCGGGCTCCGGGCTGCCCCTGCCGGACTGCTGAAGCCCGTCTGCGGCTACAATCCGCCCACTTCAACCTGGAGATTGTCTGCATGAAACGTTTCTTCCTCAGCCTTTTCGCCGTGTTCTTCGTCCTTGCCCTGCCCTTGCAGGATGCGGAAGCCAAGCGCTTCGGCGGCGGCAAGTCCTCCGGCTTCCAGCGCGACAACATCAGCCAGCGTAAGGCCGCGCCCCAGCGCAACGCGGATGCCCCCCCCGCGAAACAGAACCCGGCGGGTCCTGCCGGCAACCAGACAGGCAAGCGCTCCTGGATGGGTCCCATCGCCGGCCTGGCCGCCGGTCTGGGCCTGGCCGCCCTGGCCTCCCACCTGGGCCTGGGCGAGGAATTCGCCAATATTCTGCTCATCGCCCTGTTGATCGTGGCCGGGCTCTTCCTGTTCAGGTGGCTCAGTCGCGGACGTCAGCAGGCCCCCACGGGCATGCAATATGCCGGCGCGGGCAACGCCTCGGCCTATAACCCCGGTGCGCCGACCGCTGCCCCCCTGGCGGGTGGTGGCATGGCTGCCGAGCCCTCCACTGCCGGCGATCTGCCCGCCGGTTTCGACGAGGCCGCCTTCACCCGTCAGGCCAAGCTGAATTTCCTGCGCCTGCAGGCCGCCTATGACGCCGGCAACCTGGAGGACATCCGGGAATTCACCAGCCCGGAGATGTTCGCCGAAATCAAGCTGCAACTGGCGGAACGGGGCCAAGTGGCACAACAGACCGACGTGCTGAATCTGGACGCCCAGGTGCTGGAGGCCCTGGAGGAAGGCCAGCGCTACATCGTCAGCGTGCGCTTCTCCGGCCTGATCCGAGAGGAGAAGGAAGCCCCGACCAGCGCGTTCAACGAAATCTGGCACCTGACCCGGCCCGCCCATGGCAAACAGGGCTGGGTGGTGGCCGGCATCCAGCAGGCCGGCTGAAGCAAAGGCCCGCGGACCCACGGCAAGGGGTCGCGGGCCATCCTTTCAGCGTTTGCGTTCGTGAGGATGCACCAGCAGTCGGTGCACCGTCAGGGCCAGCAGGCCGCATGCCGCGAGAAAGAAGGCCAGGGGGCGTGCCGTACCGTCGTGCAGGAAGCTTATGCCCATGCCCGTGAGGGTGGCCAGACCGAACTGTAGCGCCCCCATGAGGGCCGAGGCCGCCCCGGCCTGCTGGCCATGGGTGGCCAGGGCGCAGGCACTGGCGTTGGGGCCGATGAAGCCCAGGCTGGAGACATAGACGAAGATCCCCGCCAGGATCACCCCCAGATTGAACTGCCCCAGGGTGGTGAAGACGGCCAGGGTGAGCCCGGCCAGGGCCGGTGCCCACAGGGCATGGCGCAACAGGCGGGTGGGGGCGAAATACTTCAGGATACGGGCATTGACCTGGCTGGCCAGCACGAAACCCAGGGCATTGGCACCGAAGAACCAGCCAAAATCCGCCTGGGAGATGCCCCCCAGCTGGATGAAGACGAAGGCCGAGCCGGCGATATAGGCGAACATGCCCGCCATGGCAAAACCCGCGCTCAGGGTGTAGCCGAGAAAGGCCCTGTTGGCAAAGAGGCCGGCATAACCCCGCAGGATGTGGGCCAGATTCAACGCCGCTTCATGGCGGGTGTCGTGGCTCTCCTTCAGGCCGAAGCGCACGGCCAGCAGGCACACCAGGGCGAACAGGGCCAGGGCCACGAATATGGCGCGCCAGCCCAGATGCACGCTGACCCAGCCGCCCAGGAGAGGGGCCAGGATGGGGGCCAGGCCCATGACCAGGATGAGCAGGGAAAACACCCGCGCCGCCTCCCGGGCGGCACAGCAATCCCGCACCACGGCCCGGCTGATGACCATGCCGGCAGAGCCCCCCAGGGCCTGGAGCAGGCGCCAGGCAGTGAGGGCGGCGACGCTGTCCGCCAGGGCACAACCCAGGGAGGCCACGCCGAAGAGGGTCATGGCCACATACAGGGGAGGCCTGCGCCCGAAACGGTCGCTCAAGGGACCCCAGAACAACTGGCCGCAGGCGGTACCAATGAAAAAGACCGCCAGGGTCAGCTCCACCGCCCCGGGGGCCACCCCCAATTCCGCCTCCAAGCTGGGGAAGGCAGGCAGGTACATGTCGATGGACAGGGGGCCGATGGCAGTGAGGGCCCCCAGGATCACCACCCAGAGACCGAAATTGCGGATCTCTGCCTGGCGCATATCAGGACTGCTGTCGCGCATGGATTCTGCCTATGGTCTCAGCCCATCTTCGCGTGGAAATGCAGGGGCACCACGGATGGGGGCGGCTGTTTGCGGACGTGCTTCTTCATGCGCCCCATGACGTGCATCTCGCAGGCCCGGCAGTCGAATTTCAGGGTCAGGCGCTCATCACCGTTCACCAGCACCATGGGTTCGGCGCGGATCTGCCCCTGCACCCCGGTGACGCCCTTGGCCTGTTTGGGACACAGGCTGAAGGCATGGCGCAGGCAGTGCTTGGTGATCATCAGGGAGACCTCGCCGGTCTGCGCATGGGCCTCGTAGGCGGCGGCGATGAGCTTCACGCCGTGTCTTTCGTAGAAGCGTCGCGCCGCCTGGTTGTAGACATTGCCCAGATAGCTCAGGCTGTCTTCCGGATAGGGCACCGGGGGCTCCAGCGCAGCCCGGCGGGGCAATCGCACATGGGCGGCCAGGCGGGCGGCCAGCAGGTCTTCCAGCGCTTGCCGGCGCAGCCTGTTCACTGCGGAGGCGGGCAGGAACCAGGGTCTGGACCAGGCGATCTCCAGCTGCACCAGCTGGAAGTCGGTGTTGCCGAAACGCTCCAGTTGTTGCGCCAGCTGGGCAGCGGCCTGCTGCCCGTCCCGCGCCGGCTGTTTCTCCCAGTCCAGCCCGGCCTGGACATGGATGCCGTCCTCATCCGTGAGATCCAGGGCAAAGCCGCTCCGCGTCTCGCCGAAGACCGCCTGTACCTCCAGCCGGCGCTCGGCGGAAGGTCGTGCCAGAGCCTGCTCCCAGGCCTGGTCCCGATTGCGGCTCAGGGCCACACCGGGCCTCAGGCCGGGCAGGTGTTCCAAGGCCTCGTTGGGGAAGACGCGCCAGCGGCCGGCTTGCGTCTGCTGCACGGTATTGGCCTGTATGCCCACCACCCTGCGCTTGTGCAGATAGGTCAGACCGTCGCCATTGGCCATGGCTTGCGGGGTTTCCACCTCGAACCAGTCCGGCCCCAGCCGGCTGAGCGTTCCCAGGGGCAGACCCACGAAGGCGGGGCTGTCGAAGGCACCGATGTCCTGCTGGCGCCCGTGGGTGAAGTAATCCGTACTGCCGCGATGGAAGCTCTTGTCCGGGTCCGGCTGGAAGAACAGCCGGGTACGGCCGCTGGCGGCCCTTCTGAAATTGGCTCTGGCGGCCACGATGCGGTCCAGCAGGAGACGGTAATGACCCGTGATGTTCTTCACGTAGGCCGCATCCTTGTAGCGGCCCTCGATCTTGAAGCTGGTCACCCCGGCATCGATGAGGGCCTCCAGATTGCTGCTCTGGTTGTTGTCCTTCATGGACAGCAGGTGTTTGTCGAAGGCCACCACCCGGCCCTGGGCATCTTTCAGGGTGTAGGGCAGGCGGCAGGCCTGGGAACAGTCGCCCCGGTTGGCGCTGCGCCCGGTATGGGCATGACTGATGTAGCACTGACCGGAGAAGGCCACGCACAGGGCGCCATGCACGAAGTATTCCAACACCACCTCCGGGGGTAGCACGGCACGTATGGCGGCGATCTCCCCCAGGCTCAGCTCCCGGGCCAGGACGATCTGGGAAAAGCCCACATCCGCCAGGAAGCGGGCCTTCTCCGGGGTGCGAATGTCGCACTGGGTGGAGGCATGCAGGTCCATGGGGGGCAGGTCCAGTTTCAGCAAGCCCATGTCCTGGACGATGAGGGCATCCACGCCGGCATCATAGAGTTCATGAACCAGCTTGCGTGCCGGCTCCAGCTCGGTGTCGTGCAGGATGGTATTGAGGGTGACGAAGATGCGGGCGTGGAAGCGATGGGCAAATTCCACCAGGGCGGCGATGTCCGCCACGCTGTTGCCCGCGTTGTGCCGGGCCCCGAACAACGGCCCGCCGATATAGACCGCATCGGCCCCATGCCGGATGGCCTCACGGCCGATGTCTGCCGTGCGGGCAGGGGCCAGGAGCTCCAGGGGAGTGGGGTGAAGGGACGGGGTCATGACAGGTATGGCGGGCAGAGGCGGAATTATCCCATTTCCCCTGAAGCAACGTGACCCGCGGGGCTGGCGGGGATCTCGACATGGCTGCCTGCAGCGCGCGCAGACTCCCGACGGTGCGCCCTAAAGTTTTGTAACGGGCTGTCGTTAACGGGGTTGGCTAATTTTGTAACCGACCTGCAAGACCAACCCATGCAAATGGGGCGTGACACCCGCCGAAATGAAGGACCCAGTCCCAAGATGCGGGCATGTGCGGACATCGGCGGGCCTTTTCGGCACCACCCTGTCAGTACCCGCCCACGCGGTCCCAGGTCTCCTCTATGGGCAGGAGATGCGGCTTGCCGCCGTACCTCATCGAGAAATGGGACATGGACACCTCGGACGCTGGAAATTCGCAAGTCAGACCAGCCAGCGTGCCTCGGGACAGCAGCTGGAATGAGCTTCCCATGCCGTTGCGTGAATGTGGCGAAATCGCCGTGCTGCGTCTTTCCAGCGCCCTCTCCGATGCCCTGGTGCAGACCTCGGAGCAGCTGTTTACCGAAGCAACCGAGGCCCGGACGCCCTATGAGCGCGAGGCCTTTCTCGATGCCGCGGAGTTTGCCCGACATCACCGCCGTGGCATTGCCTATGACTTCATGAAGCATTTCGAGGCCCGCTATGTCCGGGCCTGCCAGCGACGCCCTGGCAACCTGCAGGGACATCGCATCGAGTTCGACGCCAAGGCCCTGCGCATCATCGAGCACCATGTCCTGGATGACTCCCTGGCACCGGGGCAGATCACCGAGGCCATACAGAACGCCTGCTGGCAGACCCTGCAATCCCTGACCACCCAATTCCGCCACATGTTGAATGGGGATGAGCTCATGCCCAACGACCTGCCCCTGGGCCCCAGGATCATCGAAGCCGCCACCTCCGACGCCATCCGGGATCAACCCTGGCGTCACAAGGCCAAGCAGCGCCTGGCC
This sequence comes from uncultured Thiobacillus sp., assembly GCA_964628785.1. Lineage (GTDB taxonomy): Bacteria > Pseudomonadota > Gammaproteobacteria > Burkholderiales > Thiobacillaceae > PFJX01. The sequence continues at coordinate 2,471 of CAZVNY010000017.1, read as the reverse complement.
CACGCCCTGCGCTGGCCTCTGGCCGCCCGGGTCAACCGTTTCTACCGGGACATGGTAGACCACCTCAGCGCCCGGGACCTGAGGGCCTTTGCCTTGAGCGAGCCCGCCGACGGGCAGACCCAGCAGGCGGCCAATGCCGAGAGCGCAGAACCCGGGCAGGAGAACGGCACCGATACCACGGCACCAGCGACTGCCCCACAGGCATCCACCCCGGACAGCCCCGAGGGCGCGTCCCCGCAAAACCAGGCCGCCATGGCGGCGGCAGATGAAGTAGCCCGTTGCCTGCGGGTACCGGGGCTGCCGCAGGCCGCCATGGACTTTCTCACCCAGCATTGGAGCAGATACCTGACCGGCATCCACGCCAGTCAGGGGTATGACGGCACGAGCTGGCGGGAGGCCGTACAGACCATGGATGTCCTGGTCTGGGCGCTGACGGCAAAGATTTCCCGAGATGACGCCATGCACCTCATGGCCGCCATGCCGGACCTGGTCCGACGTCTGAGTGTGGGCATGGATGTCCTGGGCCTGCGCGGAGAGAGTCGCAATGCCCTGCTGGTGCTCCTGAACCAGCGCCATGGCCAACTGGAACGCGCTTTCCTCCGCACGCCGGAGTCCGCCCCCTCCAGCCCACCTGACCCGCCTGTTTCCACGCCTGCCCTCCATGCGTCCAGCCCTGCCGGGTCGGATCCCACCGCGTCCGACATCAACGATCTCAAGGTGGGCATCTGGATGGCATTTCGCGATACCGGCGGGCTGAGCAAAGACCTGAAACTGGCCTGGATCAGCCCCCAGCGCAGCCTGTTCCTGCTCACCAACCGGCAAGGGGAGCGGGCCCTTTCCCTGTCCGCCAAAGACATCACGCGCCTGTTGCGGGAAGGCACTCTGGCCCATCTTGCCGACGACCAGGCCCAGGCAACCGAACCCCGGAACCAACCACCAAGAAAAACAGCTTGAGAACGAGCCCCCCATGAACGCCCTCTCCCTTTCTACTCAGAGCCAAACACAGTCCACCTCGACCCGGGAGGTCTCCAGCCCGGTCGACATCGGTACTGCCCCACTCCCCTCCTTCCTCCTGCGCCAGCCCCTGCTGGATGGGGAATACCGCATCGTGGGTTACGAGTTGTGTTTCAACCAACGCATGCCCACCCCGGTGCAGCCCGGTGCCGCCAGCCTGGAACAGAGCCAGGACGAGATGCTCATGAGCTGGGTCCTGGATCTGCATCAGCAGAAATCCCTGAGCCGCAAATTCACCCTGCTCAATCTGCACGCCTCCTCTCTGGAACACCCCCTGCTGGGTGCGCTACCCCGGGAGCACACCCTCATCGCCCCTTATGGCCTGCGCCTGCGACCCGAGACCCTGGCCCGCTGTCAGGCCCTGGCAGAACGGGGCCAGACCCTGGTCATGGATGAAACCGCCCTGCAGCCCGGCATGGCACCCCTGCTGCGCTACGGTCGCTACCTGCGTCTGGATGTGGGCAACAACGACCTCACGGCCCTGTGCGACCGTCTGACGCCCCTGCAGAACATACGCGGTCCGCGGCTCATCGCCCGCAACGTGGGCAATGAAGAGGCTTATGCCGCCTGCCGCAAACTGTCCTTCGACCTCTACCAGGGTTTCTTCTTTACCCAGATGCGCCCTGGGGTAGGCAAGGCCATAGAGGCCAACCGCATCAACATCATGCATCTGTTGAACCTGGTGAAGAGCGAGGCCCCACACTCCACCATAGAGACACGCTTCAAGCAGGACGCGGGCCTGAGCCTGAGATTGCTGCGCTATATCAATTCACCCGGGGTGGGCCTGCGCTATCCCGTGAGCTCCATCGGCCATGTGTTGCTCCTGCTGGGCCATGAGCAGCTCTACCGCTGGCTGACCCTGCTGCTCTTCACCCACGAGCAGGGCAACGGTCGCAGCCAGGCCCTGCTGCGCAATGCCCTGGTGCGGGCCCGTATCATGGAGAGCCTGGGAGAGACCCGGCTGTCCAAGGAACTGAAGGGTGGCCTGTTCATCACCGGTATCCTGTCCATGCTGGACGCCCTGCTCAACCTGCCCATGGGCCAGGCCATTGCCGATCTGAAGGTGATCCAACCCATCACCGATGCCTTGTTGCATCAGCGCGGCGTCTATGCCCCTTATCTGCACCTGGCCCGGGCCTGTGAGAGCGGTGAGCAAACCGCCCTGGCGGCTGCGGCCGCGCAGCTGGGCATAGCGGCGGTGGACCTCAACAAGGCCCATCTGGATGCCCTGGTCTGGCTGGAGGGGCTGGACCTGTAACGCTGGATCTGCCGCCGGCCGGCTTCGGGCAGTTACCGGCCCATCACCGCCTGGATCAGCGTGAAACTCCCACGTAGCGAGTTTTTATCTCCTCTTTGCCCCCCTCCCGCTTGCGGGAGGGCAAGGAGAGGGAAACGTGCAAGGCGATTCGCCGTTTCGTGTTCCGGGGTAGTGAACCGCCATGAACGTTGCGCCAGCG
>CAZVNY010000016.1:0-16375 GCA_964628785.1 uncultured Thiobacillus sp. | reverse complement strand
CCGGATCGCTTCCTGGGGGATTACGTGCAACGCGTCACCGGCGCGGACATGCTGCTCTGGCAGGGCTCCTGCGTGATCCACGAGCGTTTCAAGGCGGAAGGCATCCGTGCCCTCAAAAAGGAGCATCCCCAGGCGGCGGTACTAGTACACCCGGAATCCCCCGCCAGCGTCATCGACCTGGCCGATGTGGTGGGCTCCACCACCCAGCTCATCCGAGCGGTGGCAGAACTGCCCAATCCGACCTTTATCGTGGCCACGGACAGCGGCATCTTCCACAAGATGCATGAAGTGTCCCCCGGCAAGCTCCTGCTGGAGGCCCCAACGGGGGGACACGGCGCCACCTGCGTATCCTGTGCCCACTGTCCCTGGATGGCGATGAACGGTTTGCGCAAGCTGCTGCATGTGCTGGAGACCGGCGACAACGAGATCCACCTAGATCCCGCGGTGGGCGCCAGGGCCGTGCGCTCCATCAACCGCATGCTCGAGTTCGCGGGTCAGGTGGGTATCACCGTGGCCGGCATGAGCGGGGACTGAGTCTGTATCCTGGAAATACGGCTTGCCGGCTGTGTTCTTGTGCACAGCACTGTGTGCAAGCCTGTGTTCTGATACAAAATCTTGACGCGATGAGGAGACAACAATGAGTTTCGTGCAGGAATTCAAGGAATTCGCCATGCGCGGCAATGTCATGGACATGGCCGTGGGTGTGGTCATCGGTACTGCCTTTGGCAAGATCGTCGCTTCCCTGGTGGAAGATGTCATCACGCCGCTGATGGGTTCCTTTCTGGGTGGAGTGGACTTCAAGCATTTGTATTTCGCCATTTCCAGTCAGAGCTTTGCCAGCCTGGAGGAGGCCGAAAAGGCTGGCGCCCCCCTCATCAAATACGGTGTCTTCATCCAGAGCATCTTCGATTTCATCATCATTGCCTTTGCCATTTTCCTTGCCATCAAGGTCATCAATCGCCTGAAGCGTCAGGAAGAGGCCGCACCGGAGGAACCACCTGCCACCCCGGAGGATATCGAGCTGCTACGTGAAATTCGGGATGCCCTGAAGAAGTGATTCACCTGATAATCCCGCTGGAGGTACATGCCCTGGGCAGCAACTCAATCGATTTGCCGATGCCGACATCGGCAAGACATTTGGCTTAAGCAAACAAGGAGCTTGCTATGCATCTGAAGTCCCTCTCCCTGCTCGTCTTGCTCGCCCTGGGTGGTGTTGCCCAGGCGGCGGAGCGTTTTTATGACCCCAGCAACGCTGCCAGCAATACCGGCAAGACATCGGGTTATGAACTCTACCGCACCATTGGCTGTCCCGGCCGGGGCCTACTGGATTCGGCCTGCCCCGGTGACGTGGCTGCCAAGCCTGCCCCGGTAGCGGCAAGACCCGGCGACAGTGACGGCGATGGTGTACCCGACGATCGGGATCGCTGTCCCGATACCCCCAAGGGCGCCAAGGTGGATGCCGACGGTTGCGAGCTGGACAGTGATGGTGATGGCGTCGTGGACCGTCTGGATCAGTGCCCCAACACACCTGCCGGTCGCCAGGTGGATGCCCGGGGTTGTGAGCTGGATAGTGACGGTGATGGCGTCGTGGATGCCCTGGACAAGTGTCCGGACACCCCGGCCGGGGCCAAGGTGAATGCCGACGGTTGCGAGCTGGACAGCGATGGCGATGGCGTCGTGGACCGCCTGGATCAGTGTCCCGGCACACCTGCGGGTCGCCAGGTGGACGAGCGGGGCTGCGAGCTGGACAGCGACGGCGATGGCGTCGTGGATGGCCTGGATCTGTGCCCCAATTCCCCCCAGGGTGTCAAGGTGGTTGCCCGGGGTTGCATCGTGGGCATGGTCATCACCCTGCCCGGCGTGAATTTCGACAATGACCAGGACGAACTGCGTCCGGATGCCATTGCCATCCTGGAAGAGGTGGTGGCGACCCTCAGGGACAATCCGGGTGTGAAGGTGGAGATTGCCGGCCATACCGACAGCCGTGGCACGGAATGGTACAACCTGGGTCTGGGCGAGAATCGCGCCAAGTCGGTGATGCGCTATCTCACCTCCCATGGCATTGCCGCCTCCCGGCTGACCACCCGCAGCTACGGCGAGTCCTCCCCCATCACGGACAACGATACCAGCGAGGGGCGCATGCAGAACCGCCGCGTGGAGCTGATCCTGCAGTACTGAAGCAGCGCGACAGCAAAAAAGGCCGGGTTCGCCCGGCCTTTTTTTGGGCCTTGCCGACAGGTTCAGGCGTGGGTGCCGCCCACCGTGAGCTCTTCGATGCGCAGGGTGGGCTGGCCCACGCCAACGGGCACGCTCTGGCCCTCCTTGCCGCAGGTGCCCACGCCCGGGTCCAGTTGCATGTCGTTGCCGATCATGGATACCCGGGTGAGCACATCGGGGCCATTGCCGATGAGGGTGGCGCCCTTGACCGGATAGGTGACCCTGCCGTTTTCAATCATGTAGGCCTCGGCGGCGGAAAATACGAACTTGCCGCTGGTGATATCCACCTGGCCACCACCGAAATTGACGGCGTACAGGCCTTTCTCCACCGAGGCGATGATCTCGGCCGGGTCCCGGCCCGCGCCATTGGCGCCGGCCAGCATGTAGGTATTGGTCATGCGTGGCATGGGCAGATGGGCGAAGGATTCCCGCCGGGCATTGCCCGTGGGGGCCATGCCCATGAGCCGGGCGTTCATGCTGTCCTGCATGTAGCCCCGCAGGATGCCGTTCTCGATGAGCACCGTGCGCTGGCTGGGGGTGCCTTCGTCATCCACATTCAGGGAGCCCCGCCGGTCGGGCAGGGTGCCGTCGTCCACCACGGTGACACCCTCGGCCGCCACCCGCTGGCCGATACGGCCGGAGAAGGCGGAGGAACCCTTGCGGTTGAAGTCGCCTTCCAGGCCATGGCCGATGGCCTCGTGCAGCAGGATGCCGGGCCAGCCGGAGCCCAACACCACGGTCATGCAACCGGCAGGGGCAGGTTGGGCGCGCAGGTTGGTGAGGGCCTGTTCCACGGCCAGACGGGCATATTCCTGGAGACGGGCATCATCGAAATAGGCGTAATCGAAGCGGCCACCCCCTCCGGCGGAGCCCTGCTCGCGAAGGCCGTCCTGTTCCACGATGACCTGCAGGGAGACCCGCACCAGGGGGCGGACATCGGCCGCCCTGCGACCATCCAGGCGGGTGACGAAGACGACCTGGTATTCCCCCGCCAGACTGGCGATGACCTGGCTGACCCGGGGATCCAGCTTGCGGGCATGCTCTTCCAGGCGGTGCAGCAGGGCCACCTTGTCGGCCTCGTTCAGGGAGGCCAGGGGATCGATGGGGGTGTAGAGCTGGTGACCCCGGACCCGATCCGGCACGTGCGAGGTGGCGGACTGGCCAGCCGCGGCAATGGCGCGCACGGTGCGCGCCGCTTCCCGGATGGCGGGCAGGCGGATGTCGTCGGAATAGGCAAAGGCGGTCTTGTCCCCGACCACGGCGCGCACCCCCACACCCTGGTCGATGTTGAAACTGCCGGATTTGACCTGGCCCTCCTCCAGGCTCCAGGCCTCGGAGCGGCGGTACTGGAAATAGAGATCGGCGTCATCCAGCCGGTGTACGGCCAACTGGCCAAAGATGTCATCCAGCTGGCTGCTGTCTACTTCATTGGGCAGCAACAGGGTGGATTCGGCGGTGGCAAAGGCAGTCGATAGGGCAGGTGTCATGGCAGGAACGGTGGGCAAGGACAAAGCGCAAGTTTAGTCGACTGCGCAAGAGCGGTTTGGTTCGCTTTGCAGTGTCGGCCGGCGGTGCCGGCCCGGTCCCGGTCGATCAGGCCTTGATGACATTCACCGGCGTGTTGCTGCCACAGTCCAGGGTGCGGTGTTTCAGGGCCGGCAGACTCTTGCGCAGACCTTCCTGGTAAGTCCGGTTGATGCCTGCCACCACCACGCCGGAGCCCCGGGGCAGGCGGTCCAGCACATTGCCCCAGGGATCCACGATCATGGAATCGCCATGGGTTTCCCGGCCGGAGATGTGATAGCCACCCTGGGCCGGGGCGATGACATAGGCCAGGTTCTCGATGGCCCGGGCCCGTATCAGGGTCTCGAAATGGGCCTTGCCCGTAGTGGCGGTGAAGGCCGTAGGCACCAGGATGATGTCCACGGCCCCCATGGTCCGGTAGAGCTCGGGGAAGCGCAGGTCATAGCAGATGGACAGGCCGATGCGGCCGAAGGGGGTATCCACCACCACCACGGTATTGCCGGGCTCTATGGTGGTCTGCTCCTTGTAGTGCTCCATGCCCAGATCCAGGCCGAAGAGATGGATCTTGTCGTAACGGGCCACCTGTTTGCCCTTGTCGTCGTACACCAGGCAGCTGTTGAGTACCTTTTTCGGATTGTCGCAGGCCAGGGGAACGGACCCCCCTACCAGCCAGATGCCGTGTCTCTTGGCCTGGCTGGCAAGAAACTTCTGGATGGGGCCTTTGCCCGGGGTCTCCCGGGCGGCCACCTTGTCCGTGTCCTTCATGCCCATGATGGCGAAGTATTCCGGCAGGGCTACCAGCTTGGCGCCTGCCGCCACGGCCATCGCGATGAGGCGCTCCGCCTCGGCCAGATTGGCCACCACGTTGGGGCCGGAGGCCATTTGCACCGCCGCCATGCGCACGATGTTGGCGGCGTCCTGGGAGGTCCGGGTCTGGGTGCGGGTACGGGGCTTGGCGGCTGGGGTCACGGGCTGTTCCTGGCGACGTGGGAGGATGCGCCGAGAGTACACAAGGAGCTCAGGCCCGGGCAACCTTTAAGCGGGTTTCCCTGCCGCCATCAGGGCCCCTGGAAGCCCCCACCCCCATCGCTGTTTGTGGGTTTGCGGGCCAGCTTGCGGATCACCGGCTCGCTCCAGCTGCCCGTGATCTCGTATTCGAAGTTGGCCACCTGGCCCAGGGGGTCCTTGAGGACCTTGCTGGCCAGGAGTGTGCCCAGCCCCACCACCGGTCCCCCCACCAAGGCGCCGGCCACCGCCGCCGTGTCATCCAGGCGAGGTTGGATCTGCACCTGCAGGTTCTGGGTCTCGGACAGCAGGTCCACCACGCCGCTCATGCTGACCTTGGTGGCCGGGCCATTGATGCGCAGGTCCCGGGTATAGGCGGAGCCCCGTTCCACATGCACCTGCCCCTTTATGTCATCGAAGGCGAAGCCTTGGGAGAACACATCGCGGAAATCCAGGTTGATGCGGCGGGGCAGGGCCTGCAGGCTGAGCACGCCGATGAGACGCCCGGCCCCCGGCTCCACCTTGAGGAACTGGCCCTGGCGGGCGCTGAGCTCCAGGTTGCCTTCCAGGGTACGCATGTCGAAATCCTCCGGGCTGCCCATCCAGCTCAGGTTGCCACTGGCTTCACCCTCGCCCCCCTTGACCGCATCATCATAGCCGTAACGGGCCAGGAGCTTGCCCAGATTGGAGGTGGTGAGCTTCAGTTTTAGCCGGGTGGGTCGCAGGGGATGGTTGGATAACACCCCACTGCCCTCCAGGCGGCCCTCCGGTGGGAGCAGCTGGAAGTGGTCGACCTGGAAACCGGCCCGGACCGGTGAGAGTCGCAGACGCAGTTCACCCAGCTCGCGTTTTTTCCATACCAGGGACTGGATGCTGAGCTCCACATTGGCCGGAGGCAGAGCGCTCTTGTCCGGGCTGGCTTTTTGTCCTGTCTCTGCAGCAGGCAGCTGCAAATGCTTGAGCTTGGCGATGAGATACAGGCCCTTGGGGTCCGGTGCGGTGACCAGTTCGCCCGCCACCTCCTTGCCCGTGACCTGCAGATTCCAACCTTTGCCCGCGGGTTGGAGGCGCAAGCGGGTGTCGTGCCAACGCCGCTGCATGAACTGCAATTCACGGAAAGACACGTTGGCCTGGCGGAAGGGAAGACCACCCATCCCTCCGTCATCCGCGTGCAGATCCCAGTCCAGGGCACGCCAGGCATCCAGATCCAGGTTGGGCTGGCTGCCGCTGATCCACAAGCCCGCCTCCTGGGGTGCAGTTGGTTCACCCGCGCCCAGATGCAGGTTGACCCGGGCCTGGCTGTGGGCCGGGAGACGGACATGCAATCTGGCCAGGTCCCCGTATTGCGCCAGGATGGCATCGCTGCCGTCCGCTGCCACCTGGTGGCTGACCTCCAGGGGTATGCCCTGATTGGCCCGCTTGCCCAGTGGCGGGGGCAGGTCCAGGGCCAGCCCCACCAGGTCCGAGCTCACCTTCAGGCCTGTGGTTTGCGCACCCTGCAGATCCAGACGGGCCTGCCAGGAGGCGCTGCCCGTCAGGCGCTTGGCCAGCATGGAGGGGAGATGGGGGCGCAGATTCGTGGCATTGGCGCTGCCCCTGAGCTGCACATGCAGGCCGCTGCCGCTTTGGCTACGCAGATCCAGCACGGCCGGCATGTCCAGCACGCGCAGGCGCAGGTTCTGGCCCTGTATCGCTTTTTCCGTGAAGGTGATGCCGCCATTGACCTGACTCAGGCTGGGCAGGTTTTCCCCGGGGCTGACCTGGTTGTCCCGGAAGGTGAAGGCGCCACCCACGGTGGTGTCATCCAGGTGGTGCAGGGGCAGGCGCAGCTTGAGGGCCAAGGTGCCGTTGCCCTGGGCGGAAAAGTTGCGCAGGAAGTGGTTGGTGTATGTATCCACCGGGGACTGGCGGATGAAGTCGAGAAAACTGTTGGTCTCACCCGTGGCGCGTCCATCCACCAGCAGGATTTCCGTGTCCGTGTGGTACAGGTCGGGGATCTCCACCTTCACGGGCCCCAGCCTGGTGTCCAGGATGCGCCCCGTATTGGCGGTCAGGGTCATGGCCTTGTCGTGGAAGCGCAGCATGCCCCGGATGCCTTCGATGCGGGGCCAGCCCGGGGCATAGCTCAGCACGCCATCCAGCATGTTCACACTGACGCTGAATTCACCGCCCCCCTTGTCGAAAGGAAAGTCCTTCAGGTCTCCCCGCAGGACCAGACGCACATCGTCGGAACGTCCGGCTAGCAGTCCCCGTTTCAGCCAGGCGTGGGTGTCGTCGTCGATCTGATGGGGTAGATAGCGATGCACCGCCGTGGCCTCGCCCCGGCTCAGGTGGGCAGCGATGTCCACCTTGGTGCTGCCCGTGTTGGGGATCTGGATGTGACCCTGGGCGGTACCTTCCAGCTCGCTGTTGCTCAGGCGACTGGCCTGGAAATTCATGCTCAGACCCTGCTCGCCGTAGCGCCAGTCGGCCTTGGCCGCCAAGTGGTCGAGACCCAGTTCCTGGCGGAAGAGCTGGGGCCAGTCCAAGGTGAAATCCTGGCCTGCGATTTGCGCCTTGCCCCCGGCCTGGCTGGCCTCCAGCTGCAGGTCCAGGCCGGTGACTCCGGGCCAGTCCCCATGGGTCCGCACCCCGCCCTGGCGCAGATTCAGGCGCAGGCTGTAATCCTTCTTCCCGGCCCAATGACCGCTGGCGCTCTCCACCAGCCCCTGGGGTACCAGGTCCTCGACGAGGCCATGGCCCAGTTTGGGCAGGGGCAGGGCCCCAGCCAGGGCGGTAAAGGCCTCCAGACGCAGGTTGCCGGCGCTGGCGTCCACACGGCTGAACCCGCCCCTGCCATCGGGTAGCAGGGTCAGGCGCAGGCTGGCGGGTTCGGCAGCCGGGGCGTTGGGGGCTTTGAACACGAGTTTGTCCACGAAGAAGGTGTGGCTGGGGGCGCGGCTGTCTCCCCTTTCCCAGCCCAGGTGACCGGCCAGGGAGGTGAAGCTCAGGGGAGGCAGGGCCGGGTCCAGGCTGACGATCACGTTCCCCAGACGGGCATCACCGCTCACGCCCTGCACTTTGCCGGCCTGCAGGTTGACCCAGAAGCGCATGTCGCCCACCCCGTCTTTCACCGCGGTCTGGGCCCAGGGCACCCATTGCCCCCAGCTGCTGAAGCGGGCGCCCCCTACCTGGGCAAAGAGAGTGCCGGACCAGGCCTGGAAGTCGTGGATCGAAGCGCCGCGGAAATCACCGCGCAGGTCCAGGTGTGCGGCGGCGTCGGAAGGCAGGGCGACACCGCCGAAACGATGCCGGCCAAAGCGGTTTTCCATGAGAAGGCGCACCTGGGAGAACTGCAGGGGCGGTGCCCCCAGTTTCTCGTCCAGCCAGCGTACCTGGGCGTCCTTGACGAGCAAACGTGGCTGGCGCAGGAGCCAGTCCGGAAAGGGGCTGGGCTCCCCGGTGCCATTCAGGGGGATGCCCGCCAGATAAACGATGCCATCTGCGGCCCGGCGCAGCGGTATCCGGGCATCCTCCACGCTGAGACGGCGCAGACGCAGGTCCAGGACGTAGAGGGACCACCAGGAGGCCACGGCTTCCACCCTGGGCAACACCAGGGGTTCACCGCTGGTGGGGAGCAGACGTACGTCGCCCAGGACCAGACGGGGATTGATGCCCTGCCAGTCCGTGCTCAGGGTGCCGATGCGCACGGGCACCCCCAGGGCCTTGCTGGCGGTACGTTCCAGGGCCGGGCGGTAGTGGTCCACGTTGGGCATGAACCAGAATTTCAGGGCCAGCGCCACCACGCTCATGAGGATCACGGCCCCGCCCACGATGTGGAAGGTGTAGTGGCTCAGACGACGCAGGAAGAGGAGCAGGGACGAAAACACGGAGGAGGCGGTGGCGGATCGGAAGAGGTGTTGTGCGAAGCGAGGGGCTGCCGGGGATGCAGCAACAATGCCATGGAGGATGTCTGGCGGAAAGGGCTATTTGGGGCGTGGCTACCCTCGTGCTTACAGGCCCTGGGCCGCGAGTGCGGTGGTGATGTCCGTTTCCTGCAGGCCATCAAAATCTTCCCGGCTGAACACCGTCAGTGCTCCGGCCAGCTCACTCCAGGCCAGCCCGCCGCACCAGGCCGGCAAAGGTCGGCTGCCCTGAGGCAGGCGGGGCAGGATATGTACCCGTCCCGGGGTGTAGATCAGGTTATAGGGGGTGGCCTGCTGATGCAGCCGCTGCAGTATCGACCAGGCTGCATGCATCTGATCCGCCACCCGACACGCCAGGGGATAGGGCCGCTGGCCGCCGTTGTGGGTGAAGTCCGGGGCCAGCACGGGCAGATCAGGGGCCGCCATAAAGTTCTGGAAGTGCAGGTGATTGACCGAGGCCTGGGCCCCGAGGCTGTTGTAGGCCAGGCCCATGTCCGGCAGTGTTTGCCCTAACACTTCGCTCGTCTCCCAGGCCCAGGCATGCATCTCCGCGGTGAGCCATTGGGGGTGCCGGGCCTCGGGTTCCGGCACCAGCAGGCCATGCAGACGGGCAAAGGGGAATTTGTTGTAGAGCAGGCGCACGGGCTTGCCCACCAGGGGACCGGCCCACAGCACCTCCCGGGCGAGAAAGGGCTTGTTGAAGTGGAAGCCCGTGGCATCGAAGGGTCGCTGCAGCCCCTCTACCTTGCCGCCGCTGGCTCGGGGCGGGCGCAGCGCGCGGATGGGATTGAACTGCAGGCTCCAGGGGCCGAGCCGCCGCCACCGCGCAAGAGGGACGTGCTCGAAACCCAGGGCCATGAGCTGGAGGAACACCAGCAGGTCGTCTGCCGGTGCCTGAGGCCGGCGTCCCTGGCGCAGAGCGGCGGTGATCGCCTCTGCGTGCTGCAGATGGCGCGCTGCCAGGGCGTCGCGCAGGCCTTGCCACAGGGCGGGGTCATAGGCCGCATTGGCCAGGGCCAGGATATACACCCCCAGATCCTCATGCTGGGCAAGCATTTCCAGCAGACCCCGGGCAAAGGCCTGTTCCAGGTCCGTGGCGGAGCTGAAAGGCGTGGGGCGCATGGCCGCAGGGTCAGGCCCAGCCCCGCCACACGGGCTGCCCCCAGTCAAGGACGTCACACAGGGCATCCAACACGTCCAGCCGGCGGATCCAGGCGTGGGGCAGGGATTCCAGGCCGGCCTGGGCGCCAAACAGCTGCCCGGCGATGACACAGGCGGTGACGGGATCGCCATGGACCTGGGCGGCAATGCCCAGCACCCTGGTGAAATCCGCCGTGTGGCTGGCGGCGTACAGGCCGGTGGCCAGCAGGGTGTTCGGGGCGGAATCACGCCCCAGATCCGCCGGCAGTGAATCCGGGTGGGGCAGGCGGGCCGCTTGCAGGGCCCCCTGCAGCCGGGCCAGGGTCGACGCACTGCCGGCACCTGCCTGCTGCAGCGCCAGGCCCCGGGCCCGTGAAACGGCCTGGTTCAGATCTTGTCCGGCCAGCAACAGGCGCAGCATGACGGCCAACAGGCTGGCCGGCAGCGTGGCGGCAGGCTCGGCATGCGAGTGCTCCAGGTTCGGCTTGCAAAGGGCCCCGGCCAGTCCGTAGACCCGGGCGCTGGACAGGCCGGGCAGCAAGGCCAGGGGGGCGATGCACGCAAGGGGCCGCGAACCGCCGGCATGGCCAGGGCGTGGCTGACTTCCTCCCAGCAGGCCCGCCAGGGCTGCCTGTAATGGTCTCCTGGGTTCCCGCCGGCCGTACATGACGGCATGTTTCATCAGGCGGCTGGCGGCAACGCTGCCTGGGATAGCCCCCTGGGTTTCCTCCCAGTCCCGCAGGGACAGGCGGACATGGCGCAACAGGCCGGCATCGTCCCGCGCCTGGGCCAGCAGGGCGCGGATCAGGCCCTCCAGGGTGAAGAGGCCGAGCCGGGTGAGTGGGGAGACCTGCAGTGTGCCCTGGGCTGCGCCGCTTGCCAGACGGGTGGGTCTATGGGTCTGCCTGCCCAGGATACTGCCGCAGGCATCACCCAGCGCCCCACCCAGGAGGCAGGCCAGATTGCGGGCCATGCTGGCATCCGCGGAGGGGGGAATGGCGGTGGTGCGGTGCACGTGTTCCACCTGGGCCTGGGTTTGAATGGCCCCCGGCCGGATGTGGCGCACCCGTTGTATGGCCTCGCCGGGGGGCATGCCCAGCTCCACCACGAGATGTGCGGCGATGGTGCCGGAGCGGCCCAGGCCGGCGCGGCAGTGCAGCAACACGCGGGCACCCTGGCACAACAGGCGGCGCAGGCGCAGGCCGGAATACAGCCAGCGCTGGGCAAAGCGCCAATCCGGTGCCGCCATGTCCGGGATGGGCAGATGGTGCCATTCCAGGCCCTGGGTCTCCGCCCTCTCGCCCAGGGACGCCACCTGGAGCAGGTCGAATTCGTGATCCTCCATGAGGGTAACCACTGCCGTGGCCCCCCAGGCGCGGATGTTGGCCAGGTCCTGGGCCAGGGCATCCTGATGCCCGCTTGCGGGGCTCCCCGGCCTGCGGTACCCAGGGCAGCGGCTCAGGCCCAGCACTCCCTTGCCGCCGGGCAGGGGCAGGGTGGCGATTTCCAGATGCTGGGCGGCGGGCGTGGACAGCAAGGGGGCAGGGAGGCTCAGGGGGTGTAGCCCAGGTTGGGGGCCAGCCAGCGTTCCGCGGTGTCCATGTCCCAGCCCTTGCGCCGGGCGATGTCGGCCACCTGGTCCCGGTCGATCTTGGCCACGGCAAAGTAGCGGCTTTGCGGATGACTCAGGTAGAAGCCCGAAATGGAGGCCAGGGGCAGCATGGCGTAGTGTTCCGTCAGGCTTACACCGATGCCCGGTGTGGCCTGGAGCAGTTCGAACAGGGCGCCCTTCACCGTGTGTTCCGGACAGGCGGGATAACCCGGTGCCGGCCGGATGCCGCGATAGGCCTCAGCAATGAGGGCCTCGTTGTCCAGCTGTTCATCCGGGGCATAACCCCAGAACTGGGTACGCACCCGCTGATGCAGGTGCTCGGCAAAGGCCTCCGCCAGGCGGTCGCACAGGGCGCGGAAAAGGATGGCCTGGTAGTCGTCGTGGGCGGCCTCGAATTCCCGGATCTTCGCGTCCTCGTGGATACCAGCGGTGAGTATGAAACCGCCGATGTAGTCACGCACGCCGCTGTCCTTCGGGGCGACGAAGTCCGCCAGGCACCAGTTGGGCTGGTCTTCCGGCCGGGGCATCTGCTGACGCATGCCGTGCCAGGTCATGAGGGGCTGGCTGCGCTCCTCGTCGGCATAGATCTCGATGTCGTCGTCGTGTACCGTATTGGCAGGGAACAGGCCCACCACGGCCCGGGCCTCCACCCATTGTTCGCGGACGATCTTCTGCAGCATGTCCTGGGCGTCGGCAAAGAGTTTGCGCGCCTCCTCTCCCACCACCGGGTCCTGGAGGATCTTCGGATAGCGGCCACGCAGCTCCCAGGCCTGGAAGAAGGGCCCCCAGTCGATGTAATCCAGCAGCTCCGCCAGAGCGTATGCCCGCAGCGTCTGCACACCCAGGTTCCGGGGCACCGGTGGGACATAGCTGGACCAGTCGGTGTGCAGCTTGTTGGCCCGGGCGGCTGCCAGGCTGATGCGCTTGCCCGCTTTCTGCTGGGCGGCATGGCGCTGGCGCACGTCTGCGTAGTCTGCCTTGGTCTGCTGCACGAAGCTGTCGCGCATCTGCGGCGACAGCAACTGGGTGCACACCCCCACAGCCCGGCTGGCGTCCTTGACGTAGACCACGGGACCGGCGTAGTTGGGATCGATCTTCACCGCGGTATGCGCCAGGCTGGTGGTGGCACCACCGATGAGCAGGGATTTCTGCATGCCGCGACGCTGCATCTCGGCGGCGATATGGGCCATTTCCTCCAGGGAGGGGGTGATGAGGCCCGACAGGCCGATGATGTCCACGTTCTCTTTTTCTGCCGTGTCCAGCACCTTGTCCGCCGGCACCATGACCCCCAGGTCCAGGACGTCATAGGCATTGCAGCCCAGCACCACGCCGACGATGTTCTTGCCGATGTCGTGTACGTCGCCTTTCACCGTGGCCATGAGGATGCGGCCCTTGGAGCTGGCCTCGGTCTTGGTGGCCTCGATGTAAGGGGTGAGATAGGCCACCGCCTGCTTCATCACCCGGGCGGATTTCACCACCTGGGGCAGGAACATCTTGCCGGCGCCGAACAGGTCCCCCACCACGTTCATACCGTCCATCAGGGGGCCCTCGATGACCTTCACCGGGTGGTCGTATTGCTGCCGGGCCTCTTCCGTATCCGCCTCGATGTATTGGGTGATGCCCTTCACCAGGGCATGGGTGAGACGCTCGCCCACGGGGACTTCCCGCCAGGCCAGGTCCTCCATGGCCTCCCGGGCCTGGCCCTTCACCGACTCGGCCAGCTCCAGCAGCCTGTCCCCGGCATCGGGGCGGCGGTTGAGCACCACGTCTTCCACCCGCTGGCGCAGTTCGGCGGGGATCTCGTCATACACCCCCAGCTGGCCGGCGTTGACGATGCCCATGTCCATGCCCGCCTGGATGGCGTGGTAGAGGAATACGGTGTGGATGGCCTCCCGTACCGGTTCGTTGCCGCGGAAGGAGAAGGACACGTTGGAAACCCCACCGGAGACGTGGGCGTGGGGCAGGTTTTCCCGAATCCAGCGGGTGGCCTGGATGAAGTCCACGGCGTAGTTGGCGTGTTCCTCGATGCCGGTGGCAATGGCGAAGATGTTGGGGTCGAAGATGATGTCTTCGGCGGGGAAGTCCAGGCGTTCCGTGAGCAGCCTGTACACCCGCTGGCAGATCTCCGTCTTGCGCGCATAGGTGTCCGCCTGGCCGGTCTCGTCGAAGGCCATGACCACCACCGCCGCGCCGTAGCGCCGGGCCAGGGTGGCGTGGGCGATGAAATCCGCTTCACCTTCCTTCAGGGAGATGGAGTTGATGATGGCCTTGCCCTGCACGCACTTCAGCCCCGCCTCGATGATTCCCCACTTGGAGGAGTCCAGCATGATGGGCACCTTGGCGATGTCCGGCTCCCCGGCCAGCAGGTTGAGGAAGCGCACCATGGCGGCCTGGCCGTCCAGCATGGCCTCGTCCATGTTGATGTCGATGACCTGGGCCCCGGCCTCCACCTGCTGGCGGGCCACTGTCAGGGCCTCGTCGTATCTGGACTCCAGGATCAGGCGCTTGAACTTGGCGGAGCCGGTGACGTTGGTGCGCTCCCCCACGTTGCAGAACAGGTCCCCGGCCCCCAGGTTGTAGGCCTCCAGGCCGGACAGGCGCAGCTTGGGCTCGATGCGGGGCACGGCCCGGGGGGCACAGCCGGCCACGGCTGCGGCCATGGCGCGGATATGCGCCGGCGTGGTGCCGCAACAGCCCCCCACGATGTTGAGGAAGCCCGATTGGGCCCATTCCGCCATGGCCGCGGCCATCTGCTCCGGGGTCTCGTCGTAGCCGCCGAAGGCATTGGGTAGGCCCGCATTGGCGTGGGCGGAGACCAGGCAATCGGCCTTGCCGGCGATTTCGGCCACGTGCTGGCGCAACTCCTTGGGGCCCAGGGCGCAGTTGAAGCCGAAGGACAGGGGCTGGGCATGGCGCAGGCTGTTCCAGAAGGCCTCCACCGTCTGGCCCGACAGGGTACGGCCCGAGGCATCGGTGATGGTGCCGGAGATCATGATGGGCCGGGTCTGCCCGCTGTCGGCGAAGTATTGCTTCAGGGCGAACACCGCCGCCTTGGCGTTCAGGGTGTCGAAGATGGTCTCGATGAGCAGCAGGTCCGCACCACCCTGCACCAGGCCGTCTATGGCCACGCTGTAAGTGGCCACCAGCTCGTCGAAGCTGACGTTGCGAAAGCCCGGGTCGTTCACGTCCGGGGAAATGGACAGGGTGCGGCTGGTGGGCCCCAGCACCCCGGCGACGAAGCGAGGCTTGTGCGGGTCCCGGGCGGTGAATTCATCGGCCAGTTCCCTGGCCAGCCGGGCACCGACGTGGTTCAGCTCGTACACCAGCTCCTCCATGCCGTAGTCCGCCATGGAGACGCTGTTGGCATTGAAGGTGTTGGTTTCCAGGATGTCCGCCCCGGCCTCCAGGTACTGGCGGTGGATGTCCTGGATCAGCTCGGGCTGGGTGAGGCTCAGAAGGTCGTTGTTGCCCTTCAGATCTCGGGACCAGTGGGCAAAGCGCGCACCACGGTAATCCGCCTCCTGCAGTTTGAGTTGCTGGATCATGGTGCCCATGGCCCCGTCCAGGATGAGGATGCGGCGGCCAGCCAGTTCGAGGAGTTCGGTACTGCGGTCGGCCATGGCGTGTTTTGGGACCTGCGCAAAAGTGAGGCATTGTAGCACTCGACATAGAGCAATTAGAGGCCGTCCCAGGGCTTGGCTTGGTCTAGTCTTGGAGCGCGGGGAATTGCACTCCCCGTGGTCGCTATTCTTTGATCAATGAGCGCAAGAAAGGTGAATAACATGATGTCGCGAAACATGCACTACAGCCTGGCTCTGAGCCTGGCCTTGGCCATTGCGCCGCTGACTGTCCAGGCTGCCATCAAGGGGGAGACCCTGGCCAAGGCCAAGGGCTGCATGGCCTGCCACAGCGTGGACAAGAAGATCGTGGGCCCGGCCTACAAGGAGGTGGCGAAGAAATACAAAGGAGACGCCAAGGCCCCGGGGCATCTGTTCCAAAAGGTGCGCAAGGGTGGCAAGGGGGTCTGGGGCCAGGTCCCCATGCCACCCCAGACCGCCCCGAGCGATGATGAGCTGAAGAGCATCCTTGCCTGGGTCCTGGCACACTAGGTGGCAGAGTTACCCTGCATGCCCACAGAGAGGAGACCCCATGCGGCATTTGACGCCCAAGGAAACCGCAGCCTACCTGGCCGGCAACCCGGACGCCGTGTTCATCGACTGCCGCTCCGAATGGGAATTCCTCTTCGTGGGGCACCCCGTCGGCGCCATCCTCGTGCCCTGGTATGAGGGCGAAAACTGGGACCTGAACCCCCGCTTCCTGGCCGAGGTACGTATCGCCGCCTCCCACAACCGGCCCGTGGTGCTCATCTGCCGCTCCGGCAACCGTTCCAGGGAGGCCGGGGAATACCTGGAAAAGAGCGGCTTTCCCGAGGTCTTCAACGTGCTCTACGGCTTCGAGGGGGAGCTGGACGAAAACCATCACCGTTCCACCAAGAATGGCTGGCGCTTTGATGGCCTGCCCTGGGAGCAGTGCTGAGTTTCTTGCCGTCCCGACCCACGAGGTCTATGGGTCTATGCAGTCCGGCTGCCGGCCCGTGCAGAAAAGGGCGGGTCCGGGACAGCATCAGGGCCTTGGCGCCCTTTGCGTCACATCGGCGGCCATGACGATGAAGGCCCCGGTATGCAGACCGGCGGGCCAAAGCCTCTCCAGCCTGCGGGCTAAGTATCCACCACCCGGCAGGTGGATGGCGGTGGCCGGCTTGTGGGGATTTGCCGCCAGTCCCTTAAACAGCCTGCCGGCCTCTGCGGGACTGTGCCAGCGGCCGCCCCTGTAGGCGCCGCGTCCACCGCCCCGGCCCTTCTGATAGCAGAGCAGGCTGTGCCGGTTGAGCAGACCCAGGACCACCCGGCGGCGGGCCACCCGCAGCATCTCCGCCAGGGCGGCGCGTTCATCCGGGATGAAGCACAGGGCG
>CAZVNY010000015.1:830-16385 GCA_964628785.1 uncultured Thiobacillus sp. | reverse complement strand
CTTCCAGACCATCGCCGCCGCCAACAACTACTGGCGTTCCTGATCTGCAGATCTTCCCTGGCTGGCCCGACCACCGGGGAAGACAAACACCCTCTATCCCGCACGATTCGCCGCGCAACCTGGCCAGGTCGGTGCCTGGGGCCCCGGATCCGAGTCCCCATCGAGGCGAGCCGGGTATATGGAAGTCGAGCCATGCAGCATTGGATCTTTCTGGCCATAGCCATCGTCTGTGAAGTGGCGGCCACTTCAGCACTGAAAGCCGCAGCTGGCTTTACGCGTCTTTGGCCCTCCCTCATCGTGGTGGCCGGCTATGCCGCCGCCTTCTACTTTTTGTCCCTGACCCTGAGGACCATTCCGGTGGGGGTGGCCTATGCCATCTGGTCCGGCGTGGGGGTGGCCCTGATCACCTTGATCGCCTGGATCTTCTATGGCCAGGTCCTGGACATCCCGGCCTGCATCGGTCTATCACTCATAGTAATCGGTGTGGTGGTTTTGCAAGTCTTTTCCAAGGCCATACCCCACACCTGAAGCCCCTGCGGTCTCCAAGCCGGCTTGCCCATCATGGACAAGCCGCCATGGGCTGCAGATCCAATCGCTCTTTCGTGCTGCAGGGAACACCATGGACATTGCCGTGAAACGTGTGTACGACGCCCCCGAGGCCCTGGATGGCGTGCGGATTCTGGTAGACAGGTTGTGGCCCAGAGGCCTGGCAAAAAGCACGGCAAAACTGGACCTGTGGCTGAAGACGGTGGCCCCCTCGGACGCATTGCGCAAGTGGTATCAGCACGATCCGGAAAAATGGCCTGAATTCCAGGAACGCTACTTTGCGGAACTGGATGCCAACGGGGAGGCCATCGCAGAGTTGTTGCAACACATCAAAAAAGGCAGGACCACCCTGCTGTACTCCACCAAGGAGGCCCACTTCAACAATGCCGTGGCCCTGGTGAATTACCTCGGCAAACACGGCAAAATCTGAACCAGGATCATCTGCGCATGAGCGACCGGGTAACGCGCCAGCAAGGCCGGCCCACTGCAGGAAAGTGAACAGCGAATTTCTCCAAACCCTACCCCCTCTGCTGGCTGCCCTGACGGCGGGTGGCATCATCGGTCTCGAACGCAGTTTCCACGGCCGACCGGCCGGATTTCGCACCCACACCCTGGTGTGCCTGGCCTCCAGCCTGCTGATGCTGGTCACCATCTATCAGTGGCAATGGCTGCCGGGAGTGCCCATGGAGACCGTGCGTACGGACCCCACCCGCATGGCCCAGGGCATCATGACCGGCATAGGCTTTCTCGGTGCCGGCGTGATCTTCAAGGAAGGACTCACAGTGCGTGGCCTGACCACGGCGGCCTCCATCTGGATCACCGCGGCCATCGGCATCCTCATGGGCATAGGGTTTTATGTCCCCGCCCTGCTCGCCACCTTGTTCACCATCGGCACCCTGTCCTTCTTTCGCTGGATCGAGGCCAAACTCCCGTCCCACTATTACGCCCACCACCTCATCCGCTTTGACCGCAACAACGTCATGCCGGAGCCGGAGCTCAGGACCTTCCTCAAGCAAAAGGGTTTCTCCATCGCCAACATGAGCTACCGCATTTCCGACGACCACCTGTCCTTCGAGTACCGCATGGTCCTCAACACCACGGTACCGGGGAATATGGCGGCCCTGGTCGTGGCCCTGCGGCAAATGGAGGACGTGCAGGCCTTCCGCTTGTCCCCCACGGGAGATTAGCCGGGGCCCATGGTCATCGCATGAGCGTTGCACTCCACCAGTCAAACCGTGCAGGCTGGTTTTCGAATCAGGAGGCTGGTCCTTTCAGTAAAAACACCCGTCTGCGGGATAGGCAACCCGCCTTGGTTACACTCCCCCCATGCACGACCTTGCCCAAGCTTCCCCTCCTGGCAGTCTGGCCATCGTGGCCACCCCCATAGGTAACCTGCGCGACATCACCCTGCGGGCCCTGGATGTCCTGCGGAGCGTTGATCTCATCGCCGCGGAAGACACACGCACCAGCCAGCATCTGTTGATGGCCCATGGCATCCAGGCCAGATTGCTGGCGCTGCATGAACACAACGAAGCCGCTGCGGCCCAGGGCATCATCGGGGCACTGCAGGCAGGCAAACGGGTGGCCTATATCTCCGATGCAGGTACCCCCGGTCTGTCGGATCCGGGTGCCCGCCTGGTCAGGGCGGTGCGTGCAGCAGGCCTGCCGGTGTTGCCCATCCCCGGGGCCAGCGCCCTGACTGCGGCCCTCTCCGTCTCTGGCCTGGAAGGCCGTTTTCTGTTCCAGGGTTTCCTGCCCCCCAAGGCTGGGGCCCGACGCCAGGTGCTGCAGGCGTTGGCGGCATTACCCACGGCCCTGGTGTTCTATGAGGCCCCCCATCGCATCGAGGAGACCGTGGCGGATCTGGCCGCCATGCTGGGTGGCGAGCGCAGCCTTTTTCTGGCCCGGGAGATCAGCAAGCGCTTCGAACAGTTTCACTTTTGCCCCCTAGCCCGGGCGGGGGCCTGGCTGGCGGCCGACGCCAACCACCGCCGCGGCGAGTTCGTGCTACTGGTCTGGCCCCCCGGGGAGGAAACCGACCCATCCCAAAGCGAAGCCCGTCGGGTACTGGAAATCCTCCTGCCGGAGCTGCCCCTCAAGCAGGCCGCCCATCTTGCCGTAAAGCTCACCGGTGGGCGCAAGAACGACTTGTATGACCTGGCCTTGCGCCTGAAGAACGAGACCGAGAAATGAACTCCATTACCCTGACCCGGCCCGACGATTGGCATGTGCATCTGCGGGACGGCGACATGCTGGCAGCGGTACTGCCGGATACGGCGCGGCGTTTTGCCCGGGCCATCGTCATGCCCAACCTGAAACCCCCGGTACGCAGTGTGGACCAGGCCCGGGCCTATCGCCAACGTATCCTGGCGGCCCTGCCTGCCGGCATGAAGTTCGAGCCCCTGATGACCCTGTACCTGACGGACAACACGACCGCGGAAGAGATCTTCAAGGCCCGGGAATCCGGTTTCGTGCACGCCGTGAAGTATTACCCCGCCGGGGCCACCACCCACTCCGATGCCGGCGTCACCCACATCGAACGGGTCCATGGCGCCCTGGAGGCCATGCAGGCGGCCGGGCTACCCCTATTGCTGCACGGCGAGGTCACCGATCCCCAGGTGGACGTCTTCGACCGGGAGGCGGTATTCATCGATCGCATCCTGGACCCCTTGCTGCAGCGCATGCCCAAGCTGAAGGTGGTGCTGGAACACATCACCACCCGCCAGGCCGCGGAGTTCGTCGCCTCCGCTCCCGACAACGTGGGGGCCACCATCACCGCCCATCACCTGCTCTACAACCGTAACGCCATGTTCCAGGGCGGCATACGCCCGCATTATTTTTGCCTGCCGGTGCTGAAACGGGAAAGCCATCGCGAAGCCCTGGTGGCCGCCGCCATCAGCGGCAATGCCAAATTCTTTCTGGGCACGGACAGCGCCCCCCACACCACCCTCAGCAAAGAGGCGGCCTGCGGCTGTGCCGGTATCTATACGGCCCATGCCGCCATCGAACTGTATGCCGAGGCCTTCGCTGCCGTCGGTGCCCTGCATCGGCTGGAGGCCTTTGCCAGCCACTTTGGGCCGGATTTTTACGGTCTACCCCGCAATGGCGACAGCATCACCCTGGTGCAGGAAAGCCATGACCTGGCCAACACCCACCCCGCCGGTGTCACTCCCCTGCGGGCGGGAGAGGGCCTGAGCTGGCGTCTGGCATGAACCATGACGCCATGAATCCATAAGCAAGGAGGTAACCATGCGCGCCGACAGCCCCTATTTCAAATACATATTTGAATTGCTCAAGACCATGCTGGAGCAGGGGGCCTCGGATCTCTTCATCACCGTGGGCGCCCCCCCCGGTTTGAAGCTGCATGGCGAGCTGACCCTGTTCAACACCAAACCCATCACCCGGGATCAGGCCGTGGAGATCCTGCGCTCGGTGATGAACGACAAGCAATGGGCGGAGTTCGAGAGCACCAATGAATGCAACTTCGCCCTGAGCCTGGACGCCGTAGGCCGCTTCCGCGTGAACTGCTTCGTACAGCGGGGCTCCGTGGGCCTGGTGGCGCGCCACATCGTCACCAATGTGCCCAACATGGACGATCTGGGCCTGCCCGCCTCCCTCAAGAGCCTGATGATGGAAAAACGCGGCCTGGTGCTCATGGTGGGGGCCACGGGATCGGGCAAGTCCACCAGCCTGGCGGCCATGCTCGACTACCGCAACGAGAACTCCAAGGGCCATATCATCACCATCGAAGACCCCATCGAGTTCGTACACCCCCACAAGAAGTGTCTGATCATGCAGCGGGAAGTGGGCATCGACACGGACAACTGGTTCGCCGCCCTGAAAAACACCCTGCGCCAGGCCCCGGACGTGATCCTCATCGGCGAGATCCGGGACATGGAAACCATGGATTACGCCATCGCCTTCGCCGAGACGGGGCACCTCTGTCTGGCCACCCTGCACGCCAACAACGCCAACCAGGCCCTGGACCGCATCATCAACTTCTTCCCCATCGAACGTCGTGCCCAGCTCCTCATGGACCTGTCCCTGAACATGAAGGGCCTGATCTCCCAGCGCCTCATCCCCAAGAAGGGAGGTGGGCGCGTACCGGCCATCGAGATCATGCTGGCCAGTCCCCTGATCTCCGACCTCATCCACAAGGGTGCGGTACACGAGATAAAGCCCATCATGGCCCGTTCCCGGGATCTGGGCATGTGTACCTTCGACCAGGCCCTGTTCGACCTGGTGGCCGCGGATCTGGTGGAACCGGAGGTGGCCTTGCGCTATGCCGACTCGCAGAATGAACTGCGCCTGCAGCTCAAGGACCTAGCGCGCCAGCAGGGCATCAAGGACCTGGACGACAACCGGCATCTGGCCATCGTCTGAAACGCCGCGACAACGAGGCAGGAAGGCGTCAGGCCCGGGTCAGACGGGCGGCCAGCCAGGTCAGTCCGGCGGCCCCCAGCATGAGACCCAGGGCCACGCCCAGGTTGTCCAGCTGATCCGGCACCAGCAACAGCACCAGGCCCAGGCCGAGCATCATCAGGCCGGACAACAGCTTGAGCAGGCGGCCCTCCCGTTCGCTGAGCTTGCGGCTGCCCAGGGTGCCGACGAAGGCCAGGACGATGGCCAGCAGGGGCAGGACATAGATCACGTTGTAGGCCGCCAGGTAGAGCAGGTGTTTGACCCCGCTGGGCTCGTGCAGGGTGAGCAGGCGGGTATAGACCATGGGAAAACCGGCGGTGCACAGCAGTTCATAGAAGTTGGCGGCAATGGCCAGCAATACCGTGGCCCCCAGCATGGCAGGGAAGCTGCCGGCCGCCAGGATGGAGCGCCCACGCCGGAAGATGTCCGCCTTGCGGGACTCGGGGATGGACAGACTGATCCCCTGGCGGAAGGCAAAGAAATCCTTGATGTTGATGGCCCCCATGCTGGCCGCCAGCAACCCGGCCCCGGCGGTGACCCAGGGCAGGCTGCCCATGACCCGGAACAGCCCCAGCCAGGCCGCCATGAAGGCGAAGTACATGAGGCCGGAAAACAGCACGAAGACCCCGCCGATCACCAGCATGCGCCGCCGGTCCTGCTGATGCGCCAACAGCGACAGCAGGAACAGCAGCACGAAGAAGGCGCAGGGGTTGAAGGCATCCATGCCGGCGATGAGCACCGTCAACACCGGCAGTGACAGGCTTGTGGTATCCAGTTCCCCCAGCAGGGGTACATGCAGACGCATGTTCGTGGAGGGCCTGACCTGCAGCTCGCCCCGGGTGGCCTGCTCCCGACATGCGCTCAGGTCGGCCAGAAGATCCGCGCCGGTGGTGTCGGCCCGGTGCCAGCCCGTCTGCATCTGGCCGCAGTACAGGAAGGCGGGCACGGAACGCGCCTCCTGGCCCAGGCTTGCCGCCATGTTCACATAGCGTCGCACGTTGTCCTGGGAGCCACTGATCTCCAGGCTGTGCACCTTGATCCAGGGATGCTGGCGCGGCAGATCCTCCACGAAGGGCCGCGCCTCCAGACAATGGGGACAACGGGTGGACCAGAAGAAGTAGAGATGCACCTGGGTCTGGCCGGTACCATCCTGCTCCACCCAGGCATAGGGCACCTGGGCATGGACCACACTGACCGGCAACAGGGACCCGGCAAAGGCCAAAAGGAGCATCCATAGGGATGCCAACAGCTTGCTTGACTGAGTTTTCCACATGATCCTCAGGGACTTTCGCTCCCGCTCCTGGCTGCCATGACCCGATCCCGGCCTGCGGCCTTGGCGGCATACAAGGCCCGATCCGCCTGTTTGAGCAATGATTCCGTCTCTTCGGTGCCTCCACTCCGGGTTGCCACACCCGCACTGAGGGTGACCTGGAAGGGCATCTGAGGCGGGCCGAATTCACCCTGACGTACGGCGCTGATGATGCGCTCCGCCAGACGCACCGCCTCCCGCAAGGGCGTGCCCGGGCTGACGATGCAGAATTCCTCGCCACCATAGCGGAACACCACATCGTTCTTACGACAACTGCTTTCCACCAACCGGGCCACCTGGGCCAGTACCAGATCCCCCACCTCGTGGCCCTGCGCATCGTTGATGTGCTTGAAGCGGTCGATGTCTAGCATGATGCAGGACAGGGGGGCATGGCTGTGCTGAGCGAATGACCATTCGTGTTGCAGACGGTCCAGGCCATAGCGCCGGTTGTGCAGCCGGGTGAGGGGGTCGGTGAGGGCCTCCTGCAGCAGGCGACGATTGCTGCGGGCCCACTCGCCGGAAGAACGGATCACGGTTTCCCGCTCGGCCCGCACCGCACCCTGCAGGGACACCACCCGCTGGGCGGCGTTGAGCCGGGCCAGCAGGGCGGCCTCGCTGTAGTTGCTCAAGAGATAGTCCGCCACCCCGGCGAGCATGAGTTTGGCCACCTGGGCCTCCGCCTGGGGTGGAATGAGGGCGATGCAGTAGGCCTGGCGACCGCTCTCGGTGGCGCGCAGTTCGTGCAGGATCCGGATGGAGTCATCGCTGCAATCGCGCAGTTCCACCAGCATGACATCGGTCTGATTTTGTTGCAGCAGCGCCAGGGCAGAGGTCTTGTCCGTGGCCAGATCCAGGCTCAGGCCCATGGCGTCCAGGGTGGTCGCCAGCTTGCGCATATGCTCGGAGCCATGCACCACCAGGGTCACACGCATGGGCAACACCATCAAGTTCACCAGGCTGCTCTCCCCCCCCGGCAGAGGGGGGGAACTGAGCAGGCTGCGAATGTCGCTAAACTCCCGGGTGGGCAGACGCAACTCCCGGCCCCAGTCCTGCCACTGACGCACCACATTCTCCACCAGGGGGGGCACGTCCGTGTCCTCCAGACCCAGTTGGGCAGCGGCGTGGTAGAGGGAGGGCAGCCGCTCCCAGCGCTGCACATCATCCAGGTTCAGCAACTGTCCAACCTTGCTGGAAAAATGCAGGGCATTGGTCAGGGCCTGGGTGCGGGAACCCGCCGGGAAAGGGGACTCGGCGGGGATTTCATGGTAGCGCACCGCCTGATGGAAAAGATCGGGCAGGCCCCAGTCCTCCAGCAGTTCCGCCGACAGGGCGGCATGGTCCAGGCCGAATCTCTCGGCCTCGGCCTGACGCAACTCCAAACTGCTGAGCTTGCGTTGCAAGAGCACGGCATATTCCGCAGGAAACACCGTGGCCAGGGCCAGACGACCGATACCTGACAGCAGCCCACAGGTAAAGCTTTCGTCTGGCGGACACTGGGCCTGGGCTGCCACCTGCTGGGCCGTGATACCCGCCGCCAAGGAGGCCGTCCAGTAACCCATGTAGTCGAAGGCCTCGCAAGACCCACTGCGATAGTGGTCCACCAGGGAAAAACCCAGGGCGATCTGGCGCACGCGAAACAGGCCCAAAAACACGATGGCATGGGCCAGAGAGGCGATGTGCCGCAGACTGCCACCGTGCACCGCATTGGCATAACGCAGGATACGGGCCGCCATGGCCGGATCGGTCTGTACCAGATGGGTCAGATCCTGGATGCTGGCGTCGTGGCGTTGGGTGAGCTCAAGCACGGCCAGGGCCACCCCCTGGGGTGACGGCAACATGCCGCTGGCCTTCAGAGAGGTAAACCGTGTCTTGGCGTCTTCGATCATCCCGGCTCCCCATGCGTATTTTTTGCCATTATCCGCGTCGCGGGGCACAAAACAAAACGGCCGCACGAGGCGGCCGCTGCCAGGACATATGGGGAATCAATCGGCGAACAGCTTCTCCATGCGCTCGTGTTTCTCCTGGGCCTCGATGGACAGCTCGGCGGTGGGCCGGGCCAGCAGCCGGGGCAGGCCGATGGGCTCACCCGTGTCCAGGCAAAAACCGTAGGAGCCTTCCTCGATGCGCTGGATGGAGGCATTGATCTTTTTCAGCAGCTTGCGTTCCCGATCCCGCACCCGCTGCTCCAGCATATTTTCCTCCTCCACCGTGGCTCGGTCACTGGGGTCGGCGAAGACCTCGTTTTCCTTCAGGTGCTCACCGGTTTCCCGGGCGTTTTCCAGGATCTCCTCACGCATGTTCACCAGCCTGTTCATGAAGAAGTCCAGTTGCACTGCATTCATGTAGTCGTCTTCAGACATGGCCAGAAGTTGCTCTTCACTGAGCTGGGCACCGGATACGACCGCTGGAGTCTTGCCCGAGGGTTTTTTGCTGGTTTTGGCTTTGCTTGGGGTCTTGGTTTTCATGATTTGCCCGGCGGATTTCTCGGCCGTCAATGCTGTGGATTTGCTCTGTGCTGCATTTGAAGCAGCGGCCCTGGGTTTTGCAGGCGCCGCGGTCGCCTTCTTGGTTAATGCCTCTTGGGTTGGCGTCTTCTTGCCGCTGACAGCAACCTTGGCCTTTTTGCCGACGGCCTCTTTTGCAGCTGCCTTGGCTGGAGATTTGGCGCTAGATTGCTGAGTCTTGCCTGCCGGTTTCTTGGTCTCGGTAGCCACGTCGCCTCCTCTTTCCGAATCGCGCTTACGCGTGTAGTCCAACCCTGGATTATGCCATGTTCGGCACGTCGTCAAACCTTGTACAGACTAAGGGGATCTTCCGGGTCGATGCCCTCCATGAAGGGTTTACGGCGATCCCGATGGGTAACTTGATACATGCAGCCCATCCAGTTGCCCACCACGCCTTCCGCCGTATCGTGCCAGGTGTTGTCCAGATGCCTTGCCACCAGGGCCTCGGGGAATTCCGGCGCGGGCAACTCGTCCCTGGTCGCCTGCAGGAGACGGTCCCGCCATTCCAGCAGGATGGCCTGTTCCAGGGGGGCCAGATAATTGGCGGGGAAAGGCGGAAAGTCCGGCAGTCTGCCCTGGGCGAACAACTGGGCATCCCGCTTGAATTCCTTCAGGAGGGAGATGGTGTCGTATTCCGGATGGCCCTGGAAAAACACCAGACGCAGGCCGTCGTGGCTGGTGGCCAGATGCACCCCCACTGCCTCGCTTTCCACCAGCACCCGCAGGCCTGCGGCCTCGAACTGGGCCCGAGAGACATCGTTCCAGCGGGAATGGGGCACGTCGAAGCGGGTATTCACGTCCGCCACCAGGGGGTGGCGCTGGTCCACCACCCGATGGGGAAACACCCCCCAGCGCTTTTCCGCATGCTTCACCCGGGGCTGGCCATAGCGGAAATGCAGCACGGCATGGCTGGCCAAACAGGACAACAGGGTGGTGGTGACGTTGTCCCAGGCCCACGCGATCACCTCCCCCAGGGGCTGCCAAAAGGGCTCCCTGGACAGATCCTCCCCGGTGACATTGGCACCGGTGATGATGAGGGCATCCAGGCCGTCGGCGCGGATCTGCGCGAAGGATTCGTAATAGCGGGCAATGTGGGCCGCCGCCCTCTCGCCCCGGGGGATGGCCTCCAGGGTGAAGGGATGCACGTAGAACTGGGCGATGGGGTTGCTCTCACCGATGAGGCGGAAGAACTGGCGCTCCGTGGCCTCCAGGGCCGCATCAGGCATCATGTTCAACAGGCCGATGTGCAGCTCGCGGATATATTGGTCCGCGGCCCGCTCCTCGGGCAGGACCACGGTGGTGCCCGCCGCCTTCAGGCGTTGCAGGGTGGGCAGATCGCTGTGCGCAACCAGGGGCATGTCAGGACTCCTGTTTTCTCGCCACGGCGGTCTCCACCAGGTCCAGGAAATCCTGCTCGTTCTTCACACGGGCCACTTCCCGGGAGGTGACGGTGTAGCCGTGGGGCCCGGCAATGGCCTCATAGCGGGGCACCCGGGAGTGGAACAGGCGGGGGAAGATCCAGCGTGTGAAATCATTGGGCTCGACCAGGGCTACGTATTCCAGACCCTTCTCCGCCATGTAGATGGGCAGCTGTTCCGCCAGGAAGGCCGGACGATAGTACAGGGGCTTGGGATCGCTCTGGGCCCGGCGGATGAGGGTGTCTTCCTCCTCCCGGGTGGTGACCTGGATATAGAGAATGAGGGTGTGGGCCTCCAGCAGATCGATGACCGAGTCGTCCTCCAGCTCGCAAAGGCTGCCACCCACGTCGTTGATGAAATGCTCGTAACCGTAGATCTCCTGGGCCTTGCGGATGAACTCGGGCACGTCGTGCATGGCGGCGATCTCGGCCTGCCGGTACAAGGCCTGGCGACGACTGAACTCCGGCAGGGACAGGCCGGCAAAGCCCGGGTTGCCCAACTTGCCCACGAAGGCCAGCACGGAGCCCAGATCCTCGATCTTGATGTTGTTGCGGATGTTGATCCAGTCGTTGCGCAGCAGTTCCTTCAGGAACGGCACCTGCATGGCCTGTTGCTTGATGAGGTCCAGGATGGGTTCGTCCAGATAGCGGGTGCCGATGCGATAGTCGCCGGAGTAGTGAAACCAGTCATGCCGGCGCAACAGGCTGGAGATGTAGGTCTTGCCCACACCGGACATGCCCAGCAGGGTGATGCGCTTGGTCTCCCAGGCGCGGAAGGAGGCAGGGGTGAATTTCATGCGGTCAGGGGTTGGCTGGCGTGAGGATGAGAGACGGACTGGCGCCGAATCTTGGCATCAAAGCCGCCCTGCCGCCACCTGCCCCTGTCTGCCTGCAGCCCGCTACGTGCCGCTGGCCATACCCGTGAAGTCCTCCAGCAACTTGCGCACGAAGGCCTCTTCCAGGCCATCGGTGATGAACACGAAACGGCTGCTTCGCTGCCCGGGATCCTCTTCCCGGGGCCAGGCCGCCAGTTCCGTGGGGGGATAGAACACGTGTTGCACGGCCTGCAGGACCACCGGCCGCTCCCGCCCCTGGACCTGGACGATGGCCTTCATGCGCAGGAGCTGTCGGGGTCGAAAGGCGGACAACATCTCCAGGGCAGCACTCAACCGCTCCCACTCCAGGGCTTGCTCGAAACTGAGGCTGAAGCTGCGGATGGCGCTGTCGCCGGCTCGGGCATGGGGCAACGGGCCCCGGCCCCCCGACAGGCTGCCCGTATGTGCCGGTTTGAAGCGCTCACGGGCCAGCCAGCGCGTCGCATCCGCATGCCGGTCGCCGGGCTTGAACTGACCCAGGTCCAGCAGGGCGTCGAACGCCAGCTCTCCCCGATGGGCCACCAGGCGTGGGGCAGCGGGATTCAGGGCCTGCAGGCGGGCTTCCAGCGCAAGCAGCTGTGCGGGCTGTACCAGATCGATCTTAGTGAGCACCAGCCGGTCCGCTACCGCCACCTGGCGCCGGGCCTCCGCATGACTGTCCAGCTGCTGCTCCCCCAGGACGGCATCCACCGTGGTGACCACGGCATCCATGTGGAAGCGGCTGGCTAGCCAGCGTTCATGCAGCAGGATATCCAGGATGGGTGCCGGATCGGCGATGCCCGTGGTCTCGATGACGAGCCGCTGGAAGGGAGGCAACCTGCCTTCGGCCCGCCCCATGGCCAGGTTCTTCAGGGTAGGGGCCAGGGAACCCACTACCTGGCAGCATACGCAGCCCCCGGCGAGCAGGGCCAGGGGGCCCTGGGTCTCTTCCAGGAGCTGGTGGTCCAGACCGATTTCGCCGAACTCGTTCATCACCACCGCCGTCAGGGGCACGTGGCGCAAGAGCTTGTTCAACAGGGTGGTCTTGCCACTGCCGAGAAAACCCGTGAGCAGGGTGACCGGCACAGAGACGGGCGGGGTCATGGGATGGAAAGGGATGGGATGGGTGTCGCCCGGGCCTGCGCTGGGGCCCGAGGATAGAATGTCGGGTCTTTGCTCTGGACTGTATATGGCCGATCCCAAACTGCACAAGGGCGCCGCCAAGGTGGCCCGTATCCCCATCAAGGTGGAAGCCAAGCCCCGCCAGCGCCTGCCCCCCTGGATCCGCGCCAAGTCCCCCAGCGGTCCCCAGGTGGCCCACCTCAAGGGTCTGCTGCGCCAGGCCGGGCTGCATACCGTATGCGAAGAGGCCGCCTGTCCCAACCTGGGGGAGTGTTTCCACCGCGGTACTGCCACCTTCATGATCCTGGGGGACCTGTGCACCCGACGCTGTCCTTTCTGCGACGTGGGCCACGGCAAGCCCCTGCCGCCGGATGTGGAGGAGCCCAGCCGGCTGGCCGCCACGGTGACCGCCATGGGCCTGAATTACGTGGTCATCACCAGCGTGGACCGGGATGACCTGAAGGACGGTGGCGCGGCCCACTTCGCCGCCTGCATCCGCGCGCTACGGGACAGCACCCCGGGCACCCGCATCGAGATCCTCACCCCGGATTTTCGCGGCCGCATGGGCACCGCCCTGGACATCCTGGCGGCCCAGCCCCCGGACGTGCTGAACCACAACCTGGAGACCGTACCCCGGCTCTACAAGGCCTGTCGCCCGGGGGCCGACTATGCCCATTCCCTGGAACTGCTGCAGAGCTTCAAGGCCCGGGTCCCGGGGGTGCCCACCAAGTCCGGCATCATGCTGGGCCTGGGGGAGACGGATGCGGAAGTGCATGCCGTGCTGGCAGACATGCGTGCCCACCAGGTGGACATGGTCACCATCGGGCAATACCTGCAACCCTCCCTGGCCCACCTGCCGGTGGAGCGCTTCGTCACCCCGGAAGCCTTCGCCGCCTTCGCACAGGCGGCCTACGCCCTGGGCTTCAAGCACGTGGCCAGTGGCCCCCTGGTGCGCTCCAGCTATCACGCCGACGAGCAGGCCGCCGGGGTCTGAGCCCCCCAGTTCGCGCCGACAGGTCCTGGCCGGGCTCAGTGAGCACCGCTGCCCGGCGCCCGTCCAGGGGTGACCAGGCGGGGCGGACGCGCAAGCCAGACCAGCAACATGAGGGCGAGAAAAAAACAGCCCGAGAGCCAGAACAGGTCATTGGTGGCCATGAGCAGGGCCTGCTGACTCACCAGCCGTTCCAGCAGGGCCGGGTCCGTGGCCGGGGAGGCCAGGGGGCCCAGGAATTCGCCAAGCCGCGCATCCATGGCCGGGACATGGCTGCTGAGCACGCTGTGGTGGTAGATCTCCCGCCGGTCCCACAGGGTGATGCTCAGGGAAGTGCCGAAGCTGCCCGCCAGGATGCGGCAGAAATTGGACAGGCCCGTGGCGCTGGGCATCTGCTGGGGGGAGATACCGGACAGGGTCAGTGCCGTCAGGGGCACGAAGAAGGTGGCCACGGCGAAGCCCATCACCACCCGGGGCAGCACGATCTGCATGAAGCCGACCTCCGTGGTGAACTGGCTGTTCCAGAAGGATACCCCGGCAAACACCAGGAAGCTGAAGGTGGCCCAGATGCGCAGGTCGATCCTGTGCATGTATTTGCCGATGAAGGGGGTGAGAAAGACCGGCACCAGGCCGATGGGGGCCGCCGCCAGCCCGGCCCAGGTGGCGGTATAGCCCAGGTTGCCCTGCAGCCACAGGGGCAGGATCACCACATTGCCGAAGAACACCAGGTAACCCACGCTGAGGATAAGGGTGCCCACGAGGAAATTGCGTTCGCCAAAGAGCTGCAGATCCACCACCGGATGCCGCTCGGTGAGCTCCCAGACCACGAGAAAGGCCAAGCAGACCAGGGCAAGCACCGCCAGGGTGACGATGAAGCCGGACTCGAACCAATCCAGGTCCTTGCCCTTGTCCAGCAGGATCTGCAAGGCGCCCACCCCCACCACCAGCAGGATCAGCCCCACCTTGTCGATGGGTATCGACTGCAGGGCACTGCCCCGCCGGCCGATGAGGCTCCACACCAGCAAAACCGAGAGCAGTCCGAAGGGCAGGTTGATATAGAAAATCCAGGGCCAGCTGATGTTGTCCGTGATCCAGCCCCCCAGCACCGGTCCCATTACCGGCGCCACCACCACGGTGGCGGACCAGAAGGCCAGGGCCAGACCCTTCTTTTCCGGGGGATAGTTGGCCAGCAGCAGGCTTTGCGAGAGGGGGATCATGGGCCCGGCCACCGCCCCCTGGAATACCCGGGCCGCAATCAGCATGGGCAGGCTGGAGGCCAGACCGCAGAGCCAGGACGCCAGGGTGAACAACAGGGTGGACACCATGAACAGACGTACATCGCCGAAGCGCCGGGTCAGCCAGCCGGTGAGGGGCAGGGTGATGGCATTGCTCACCCCGAAGGCGGTGATCACCCAGGTACCCTGGTTGGGACTCACCGCCAGATCCCCGGCGATATGGGGCAGGGAGACGTTGGCGATGGAGGAATCCAATACCTGCATGAAGGTGCCCAGGCTCAGCCCCAGGGTCAGCAGGACCAGGGGCGTACCCTGCAGGGGGGCGTGCGCCATGGCCTTGACGGCCTATCCCCTGGCGCTCAAGGCCTGGGCCCCAGGTTGGCCTTGACGATCTGCCGGATACGCGCCTCCACCCCCTGGAGTTCATCCGCAAAGACCCGCGTCGTGTAGCGCCTGGGTTCCGACGCCGGGGGTTCCGGCCGGGAGCCGATGTCCACCTCCACCCGCATGGACAGGCCCACGCGCAGGGGGTGTTTGCCCAACTCTCCGGGGTCCAGGGCGATGCGTACCGGCAGGCGCTGCACGATCTTGATCCAGTTACCGCTGGCATTCTGCGGCGGCAACAGGGAAAACACGCTGCCGGTACCCGGTGACAGACCCTCCACCCGGCCGTGAAAGAGCGTACCCCGGCCATACAGGTCCGATGTCAGGCGCACCGACTGGCCGTCCTGCATGCCCATGAGCTGGTCTTCCTTGAAATTGGCCTCCACCCACAAGTGGGTCATGGGCACCAGGGTCATGAGGGCGTGACCCGGGGCGATCTGCTGACCGATCTGGATGGCGCGCTGGGCCACCTGGCCTGCCTCCGGGGCGCGGATGACGCAGCGGGCCCGGTCCAGCCAGGCCGCTCTCAGCCGGGCCTCGGCCTGTTTCACCGCCGGATGGCCGGCCACCGTGGTGCCGGCCACCTCGGCCTCCACCGCCGCCAGCTGGGCCTGGGCCAGTTTCAGCGCAGCCTGGGCCTGATCCCGGGCAGAACGGGCATGTTCGGCCTCTTCCTGGGACACGGCCTGCAGGGTCACCGCCCCCTGCCGCCGGTCCAGATCGGCCTGGGCCTGGGCATAGACATGCTGTTGCAGGTTCAGTCTGGCCTGT
>CAZVNY010000015.1:0-820 GCA_964628785.1 uncultured Thiobacillus sp. | reverse complement strand
GGCCTGTTGCTGACTGCGGTCGGCAAAGCTGCGGCTGATGCGGCGCACCACCTCGGCCAGGTCCGCCTCCGCCTTTTCCAGGGCCAGTTGGGCATCGGTGGCATCCAGACGCACCAGCTCCTGGCCCTGTTGCACCGCGTCGGTGTTGTCCACCAGCACCTCCACCACGGTACCGGCCACCCGGGGTGTGATGCGGATCAGGTTGCCGGTGACATAGGCATCGTCCGTGCTGATGTGGGTACGTCCATGCAGAAACCACTGCAGGCCATAGACCAGCCCGGCCAGGAGAAAGATCAGGCCCAGGGTGAGCAGCCAGCGTTTGCGTTTGTGCGTCTCGTTTTGCGGCGGGTTCATGACAGATGCAGGGGGATGGGGACTGATGTGGGCATGCAGGGCCATGCCGGTCTTGTCGTCGCTGACGAAAAGGCCGACAAGCAAACGGCCCTACACGGGAGCAGGGTGGACCCGACTGCCGAGTTTATTCCACTCCGGGTCCCGCTCCCGGGTGCAAGTGTCTGTCCTTATACCCGTCCTTATGTCTGCCCTTATGGGGTTTCAGGTCCCGGCCCCATGGGGGCTGACGTAGTCCCCCACCTCGGTACGGAAGGCCACATTGAAGCGGTTCCAGCCATTGATGGCGATGATGGCCAGGGTCAGGTCCACCAATGCCTTTTCGTCGAAATGCCGGCGGGCCTCTGTGTACACCGCGTCAGCTACCTCCTGCGTGCCGGCAATGCCGGTCACCGCCTCGGTCCAGGCCAGGGCGGCCCGTTCCCGCGCGCTGTAGCAGGGGGCATCCCGCCAGGAAGTGAGCAGATAC
>CAZVNY010000014.1:0-16482 GCA_964628785.1 uncultured Thiobacillus sp. | reverse complement strand
CGCCAATGATAGTAAGCAATGCGCTTGCGAAAGTAGGTCATCGCCAGACTTCTATGACAAAAAGCCCACCCCCCCAGGTGGGCTTTTTTATTGCGCTGCGCGCAAAGATCCCTGTTACTTGCGTTCCACAATCACGCCGACATGCCCGGCGGCAAGCTGGAGATCTAAAGATTGGCCGATCGAAACCCCTTCCGGGTCTGTGACGATCTCACCGGCTTGGGACCTGACGATGCTGTAACCCCGTCTCAGGACCAGATCTGGACAGAGCAGATCCAACTGGGTCAGCAGGTTGTGCTGCCTGGTGCGCAACTGGGACAGATACAGGGCCCAGCTGCGCTGCAGACGTTGCACGACGGTTTGCAGGCGCTTGTCCTGCTCAGCATGCCGGGGGCGTTCCCTGGATAGCCGTCTGTGCAACTGCTGTAGAGAAAGCCGGGATGTAGAAAGCTGTTGCCGGCCCGCTCGGAGCAGGCGTTGCAGGAGCCGGTTGGTATGCTCCCGCTGCAGAGCCAGCGCTTCCCGGGGATGTCGCAGGCGGCGCAACAAGTAGTCGTGGCGCTGCCATGCAGCTTCCAGGACGTTGCGTTGAATCTTGCTCAACTGTGCATCGAAGGCCCACAACCGCTGGGTCCATTCCTGCCGATCCGGTACGAGGCGTTCGGCAGCCCCCGTGGGTGTGGGGGCCCGCAGATCGGCGACGAAGTCGGCGATGGTGAAATCGGTTTCATGCCCTATGCCCGTGATGATGGGGATGGCCGAAGCCGCCATGGCACGTACCACCGATTCCTGGTTGAAGGCTTGGAGATCCTCCAGGCTGCCGCCACCACGCACCAGGAGCAGGGTATCCACTTCCTGGCGCTGGTTGGCGTTGTGGACGGCCTGCACGATCTGCTCGGGGGCCGCGTCACCCTGCACCTGGCAGGGGTAGATGATGGCCCGGACCAGGGGCCAACGCCGGGCCAGGGTGGTGAGGACATCCCGCAGGGCAGCGGCATGGGGTGAGGTGATGATACCAACTCGGGCAGGCAGGACGGGCAGGGGGCGTTTGCGCGCTGGATCGAAAAGACCTTCCTTCTCCAGTTTTTCCTTCAGGTGCAGGAAGGCCTCGTACAAGCTGCCCAGGCCGGCCTGGCGCATGGCATCCACTACCAGCTGGAAGTCGCCCCGGGCCTCGTAAATGGTTGCCTGAGCACGCAGTTCGACCTGTTCGCCTTCTCGGACGCGCCAGTCCACAAATTGATTGCGTGGGCGGAACATGACGCAACGGGCGCTGGCCGTGGCGTCCTTGACGGTGAAATACCAATGCCCGGAAGCGGCCCGGGTGAAATTCGACAGCTCGCCCCTGACCCAGCAGGACGCCAGGCCTTTTTCCAGGGCCAAACGGGCCATGCGGTTGAGCTCGCTCACACTCAAAGGGGTTTGGCTCAAAGGGGGTTGATTCTGTATCAGCACGTTACTTTCCCGGCACATAGGGTGGGTGGCTGTGATATGCGACCCAGGTGATGAGGATTCGACATTGTCCAGGTTGTCAAGATGGAGTTATATCCACAGTCGCAAGCGGCAATTGAGAAAGCCAGCGTATGTCACTGATTCATAATACGTCATTCGTAACTCATTGATTTATTGTGGGCTGAAGACTGCCCAAAAAAGTCTCGTCGCGGAAATCGGCCCATGACGCATGGGATTTTGGCAACTGCCCCCATCTTGTGCACAAAGTTATCCACAGTATCTGTGGATAGTGCGTCGAATTCCTGACAGGAAGGCCGCGGGTTGCCGATACATCGGGAAGTGGCGGCGTTTTGCTGGAACATGAGACGAGTCTGAAATTGGCAGGGATGGACATGATCCCATCCCTAAAGCGATTGAATAATGGTATCTTTTCCCCTTTCCGCACGGCGGCTTCGGCCGCCGTATGTCTTTCTTGCGCAGCAGGAACCAAGATGCCCGATACCCTGATGCAGACCTATGCCCGTCAGCCCGTGGCCTTTGTGAAAGGCGAAGGGGCCTGGCTCTTCGACGAAAATGGCGAGAAGTACCTGGATGCCCTGGCCGGCGTGGCCGTGAACGGTCTGGGACATGGTCATGCCCGCCTGACCCGGGCCTTGTGTGAGCAGGCCGGCCGGCTGATTCACACCTCCAACATCTACCGCATCCTGGAGCAGGAACGGCTGGCGGACAGGCTGTGTGCCCTGTCCGGTCTGGAACGTGTGTTCTTTTGTAATTCCGGCGCCGAGGCCAACGAGGCTGCCATCAAGATCGCCCGTCTGTATGGCCATGACCGGGGCATCGAAAACCCTGCCATCGTGGTCATGGAGAAGAGTTTCCATGGCCGCACCCTGGCAACCCTGTCCGCCACCGGCAACCGCAAGGTGCAGGCCGGTTTCGAGCCCCTGGTGACGGGGTTCGTGCGCGTCCCCTTCGGGGATACCGAGGCAGTGGCCAAGCTGTCGGAACAGAGCAACATCGTGGCCGTGCTGGTGGAACCCTTCCAGGGGGAGGGGGGGGTCAACATTCCCGAGTCCGATTATCTGCTTCAGTTGCGCCGGCTTTGCGATGCCAATGGCTGGCTGCTCATGCTGGACGAAGTACAGACCGGCATCGGGCGCACCGGTACCTGGTTTGCCTTTCAGCATACGGACGTGCAGCCGGACGTGATGACCCTGGCCAAGGGCCTGGGCTCCGGTGTGCCCATCGGTGCCTGTCTGGCCCGGGGTGTGGCCGCCACGACCTTCACCCCCGGCAAGCATGGCTCCACCTTCGGTGGCGGCCCTCTGGCCTGTACTGCGGCCCTGACCACCCTGGCGGTGATGGAGGAGGAAGGTCTGTTGCAGAACGCCAGGGCCCTGGGTGAATTCATCCGTGCAGACCTGGCACAGCGTCTCCAGGGTGTGGCGGGGGTGCGCCAGATCCGGGGGCAGGGCCTGATGATCGGCATCGAGCTGGACCGGGCCTGTGCGGCGCTGGTGAGCCGGGCACTGGCGGAGAGACTGCTGATCAACGTCACCAACGACAATGTGGTGCGCCTGTTGCCGCCCCTGGTCATGACCCGGGAGGATGCTGCCCTGCTGACCGAGAAACTGGCCGCGCTGATCGTGGAATTCCTGGGGTAACTGCATGGCGTTGGAGATCAAGCATTTCCTCCAGTTCAAGGACCTGGGGCGGGAGGAACTGCACTACCTGTTGCAGCGTTCCGGGGTGATCAAGGAGCGCTTCAAGCGCTATCAGCCCCATCATCCCCTGGCGGACCGCACCCTGGCCATGATCTTCGAGAAGAACTCCACCCGTACCCGCCTGTCTTTCGAGGCGGGCATGCATCAGCTGGGCGGGGTGGCCATCTATCTGAATACTCGGGACACCCAGCTGGGCCGGGGTGAGCCCGTCGAGGATGCCGCGGAGGTGATCTCCCGTATGGTGGACATCGTCATGGTCCGCACCTTCGAGCAGGACGTCATCGAGCGTTTTGCCAGGCATTCCCGGGTACCGGTGATCAACGGACTCACCAATGAGTTCCACCCCTGCCAAATCCTGGCGGACATCTTCACCTATAGCGAGCATCGGGGGGGCATCCGGGGCAGGACCGTGGCCTGGATCGGAGACGCCAACAACATGTGCTACACCTGGCTCCAGGCCGCCGAGATCCTGGATTTTCGGCTGCATGTGTCCACGCCCCCCGGTTATGCCGTGGATCCCACCCTGGCCGGGGTGAGCCGGGGCGATAACTTCCAGGTCTTTGCCGACCCCATGGCGGCCTGTCGGGGAGCGGATCTGGTCACCACGGACGTGTGGACCAGCATGGGTTTCGAAGCGGAGAACGAGGTGCGCAAACAGGCCTTCGCCGATTGGCAGGTGGATGCCGACATGATGGCCGTGGCCTCCGCCGACGCCCTGTTCATGCACTGCCTGCCGGCCCACCGGGGTGAAGAAGTGGCCGCCGAAGTCATCGATGGCCCACAAAGCGTAGTCTGGGACGAGGCGGAAAACAGGCTGCATACGCAGAAGGCGCTGATGGAATACCTGTTGTTGGGACGCACCGAGGATTGACATGAACATTGCCTATTTCAAGGACGAGGACACCCTCTATATCGAGCTTTCTCCGGAAAACGCTGACCATGCCTGGGAGGCCCACGCGGGGGTGATATTGAACATGAGTGCCGATGGCCGGCTGGTGGGCATCGAGATCGAACAGGCCTCCAAGCAGGCGGATCTGCAGGCCCTGCGGGTGGGCAACTTCCCCGGTGAGGTGGTGGCCGTGGATGGCCAGACCCACTGAGGCTTACCGAATTCCATTTGCGCATAAGCAGGATCGTCATGAGCGACATCAAGAAAGTAGTGCTGGCCTATTCCGGTGGCCTGGATACCTCCGTCATCCTCAAGTGGTTGCAGGACACCTATCGCTGCGAGGTGGTGACCTTCACCGCTGACCTGGGTCAGGGCGAGGAGCTGGAGCCCGCCCGGGCCAAGGCCCTGCAGTTCGGCATCCGGCCGGAAAACATCTTCATCGATGACCTGCGGGAGGAGTTCGTGCGGGACTTCGTCTTCCCCATGTTCCGCGCCAATACGGTGTACGAGGGCGAGTACCTGCTGGGCACTTCCATCGCCCGCCCCCTCATCACCAAGCGCCTCATCGAGATCGTCAACCTCACCGGCGCGGACGCCATCTGCCACGGTGCCACCGGCAAGGGCAACGACCAGGTGCGTTTCGAGCTGGGGGCCTATGCCCTGAAGCCGGACATCAAGGTCATCGCCCCCTGGCGGGAATGGGACCTGCTCTCCCGGGAGAAGC
This sequence comes from uncultured Thiobacillus sp., assembly GCA_964628785.1. Taxonomy (GTDB): domain Bacteria; phylum Pseudomonadota; class Gammaproteobacteria; order Burkholderiales; family Thiobacillaceae; genus PFJX01. The sequence continues at coordinate 11,699 of CAZVNY010000014.1, read as the reverse complement.
TGGTGGCCTATGCCGACCAGCACGGCATCCCGGTGGACATGAAGCACCGCCAGGGAGGTTCGCCCTATTCCATGGACGCCAACCTGCTGCACATCAGCTACGAGGGCCGTCACCTGGAAGACCCCAATGCGGAGGCGGAAGAGGACATGTGGCGCTGGAGCGTGTCCCCGGAAAGGGCACCGGATGCGGCCGAATACCTCACCCTGGACTATGTGAAAGGGGATGTGGTGGCCATCAACGGCCAGGCCATGGGGGCCCATGAAGTCCTGGCGGAGCTCAACCGCCTGGGGGGCAAGCACGGCGTCGGCCGCCTGGACCTGGTGGAAAACCGCTATGTGGGCATGAAGTCCCGGGGCTGCTACGAGACCCCCGGCGGCACCATCCTGCTCAAGGGCCACCGGGCCATGGAGTCCATCACCCTGGACCGGGAAGTGGCCCACCTCAAGGACGACCTCATGCCCCGTTACGCCAGCCTGGTCTACAACGGCTACTGGTGGAGCCCGGAGCGCATTGCCCTGCAGACCCTCATCGACCACACCCAGGCGCATGTCAACGGCTTCGTGCGCCTGAAGCTCTACAAGGGCAATGTCATCGTCGTGGGCCGAGATTCGCAAACGGACTCCCTGTTCGATTCCACCATCGCCACCTTCGAGGACGACGCCGGCGCCTACGACCAGAAGGATGCCGGTGGCTTCATCAAGCTCAACGCCCTGCGCATGCGCATTGCGGCAAAACTGGCCCAGCAGAGGAAGTGAGCATGTCCCGGAGCGACGACACCCGCTTCACGAACGTCAGCGTGGCGAAGCAGGCCAATGTCTATTTCGATGGCAAGTGCATCTCCCACAGCGTGGTGCTGGTGGACGGCAGCCGCAAGAGCGTGGGGGTGATCCTGCCGGCCCGGCTGAGCTTCGATACGAGCGTGCCGGAAATCATGGAGTGCGTGGCCGGGGCCTGCCGTTACCGCCTGCAGGGAGGGGATTGGCAGACCAGCCGGGCCGGTGAGTCCTTCAGCGTTCCGGGTAATTCCGGCTTCGAGATCGAGGTCAGCGACGAGCTCTACCACTACGTCTGCCACTTCGGCTGAGGCCGGAAGGCGGTAGCGCCAGACCCCGGCTGGGACGGCCTCACTCAGTCGTTCAATAGCCGGGCCATCAGGCCCACCTGCCCGGTGCCCTGCACGTCCATGCGCAGGCGCCGGGCGCGGCCGATGGCCATGAGATCCGCCAGGGCCGTCTCGAAGACGTCGTTCACCACCAGATAGTCCGCCTCCAGGGCGTGGGAGATCTCCTCCCGGGCCATGGCCATGCGCCGGGCGACGACCTCGGCACCGTCCGTGCAGCGGCCCTCCAGGCGGCGGCGCAGCTCGGCGATGGAAGGCGGCAGGATGAAGATGCTCACCGCCTGGGGCATGAGGCGGCGCACCTGGGCCGCACCCTGCCAGTCGATCTCCAGCAGGATGTCCCGACCGGCGGCCATCTGGCTCTCGATCCAGGGCTGGGAGGTGCCATAGTAATTGCCGTAGATCTCGGCGCTTTCCAGGAACTCCCCCCGGCCCAGCATGGCCATGAAGGTCTCCCGCGGCACGAAGTGGTAATGCGCGCCGTCCAGCTCGCCGGCCCGGGGCGGCCGGGTGGTGTAGGAGATGGACAGGCCGATGCTGCTGTCCTGTTCAAGCCAGGCCTGCACCAGGCTGGATTTGCCGGCCCCGGAGGGGGCGGAGACGATGAATAGCTGTCCTGACATGCCTGTTCTCCCGGCTTATTCGATGTTCTGGATCTGCTCGCGCATCTGCTCGATGAGCACCTTCAGCTCCACCGAGGTCTGGGTGTAGTCCAGGGAAGCAGACTTGGAACCCAGGGTGTTGGCCTCCCGGTTGAGCTCCTGCATGAGGAAATCCAGACGCTTGCCTACCGCACCCCCGGCGGCCAGGATGCGTGCCACCTCATCGAGGTGGGTGAGCAGGCGATCCATCTCCTCCTCCACGTCGATCTTCTGCGCGAACAACACCACTTCCTGGTGCAGGCGGTCCTGGTCCAGGCTGGCTTGGGGCTGGGGCAGGAGCTCCTCGAGGCGCTTGTGCAACTTGTCCCGGAAGGCCGTCACGATCTCCGCCGTGCGGGGGCGCAGGCGCTCCACCAGGCCCCGCATGGCGTCGATGCGCTCCAGCAGCACGGCCTTCAGCTTTGCCCCTTCCCGGGCACGGCTGGCATTGAACTGCTCCAGGGCGGCCTCCACCCGAGCCATGACGGTGGCCTGGAGGCTGTCGAAATCAGGTGCAAGGTCTCCGGTCATGCCGGGCCAGCGCAGGATCTCGGCCACGGACAGGGGCTGGGCCTGGGGAAATTGCTGCTGCACGGCCTGGGCCAGGGTCTGCAGTTGTGTGGCCAGGGCATGGTTCAGGCTGGCGGACAGGGTGGCATCCTCCCGGGGGGCCAGATTGATGCGGCATTCCAGCTTGCCGCGCTGCACGGCCCGGCTGATCCGTTCTCGCAACTGGGGCTCCAGGCCACGGAAATCCTCCCCCATGCGGAAGTTCAGATCCAGGAAACGCGCATTCACCGCGCGCAGTTCCAGAATGATCTGGGCATGGGGCAGGTCCGTCGTCTCCACGGCATAACCGGTCATGCTGCGCAGAGGGGTACTTTCGAAGGGCTTGCCAGGGGTGGGTGCCGAAGGGGCAGAACGGGTTTTCTTGGGGGCGGCCATATATTTGGTTATGCTAGGTCGTTCTGGAACACCAGGCCATATTAACCCGTCCAGCCCCCTGACCCCACGCCGACCGACTCCGAGCCTCCAGATCCCGCCAAGCAAGCCAATGGCCGCCCAATCCACACCGCCCCTGCCCAGGGGCTACCACCTGAACGATTACGTCATCGACAAGCGTATCGGCGGCGGCGGTTTCTCCCAGGTGTATCTGGCCTACGACATGGAAAGCCAGCCCGTGGCCATCAAGGAGTACCTGCCCGGCGGCGTGGTGACCCGGGATGAGTTGGGTACCGTCATGCCCATCTCCGAAGAGCTGAACAAGTCCTTCCGCTACGGTATGAAATGCTTCTTCGAGGAAGGCCGTGCCCTGGCCAACCTGCGCCATCCCAATGTGGTGGAGGTGGTGAATTTTTTCCGCGCCAATGACACCGTCTACATGGTGATGCGCTATGAACAGGGCCGCACCATGCAGCGCCACATCACTCAGCTCAAGGAGCCCATGCGGGAATCCTTCATCCGGGGTGTCTTCATCCAGTTGCTCAACGGCCTGCGGGAGGTCCATGCCAGCCGCATCCTGCATCTGGACATCAAGCCCTCCAACATCTACATACGGGCCGATGGCTCGCCGGTGCTGCTGGACTTCGGCGCTGCCCGGCAGGCCTTCAGCCATGACCTGCATCTGGCCACCTCCATGTATACCCCGGGTTTTGCGGCCCCGGAGCAGTACAACCAGCGCACACCCATTGGCCCCTGGACGGACATCTATAGCGTGGGGGCCAGCATGTATGCCTGTATTGCCAAGGGACCGCCCCCTCCCGCGGACCAGCGCATGGAAAAGGACAGCCTGGCCAGCATCCCCAAGACCTATGCAGGTCTGTATTCCAAACCCTTCCTGGAGCTGGTGGAGCATATGTTGCGCCTGAACTACACGGAGCGGCCCCAGAGCGTGTTTTCTGTGCAGAAGCGGCTGGCGGCCATGGCGGTCATCTCCAGAACCCACAAACATACGTTTTTTTTCCCGTGGCTGCATCGCTTCACCCGTTAATGTCCCACTGAAACCATGAAATACGTCGTTTATCAGGCCAGTCGCCGGGGTGGGCGTACCACCAACGAGGATCGTGTGGCTTACGCCTACTCGGCGGAGGCCATGGTCATGGTGCTGTGTGATGGCATGGGGGGGCATGCGCGAGGCGAGGTGGCGGCCCAGCTCACGGTGCAGGTCGTCACCAGCCTGTTTCGTTCCCGGGCCAAGCCGGTGTTGCCGGACATGGCCAACTTCCTGGTGGATGCCATCTATGCGGCCCACGATGCCATCAACGAATACGCCACGCGCAAGCGCATGCCGGAGTCACCCCGCACCACCTGCGTGGTCTGTGTGCTGCAGAAGGGCATGGCCTGCTGGGCCCACGTGGGGGACTCCCGTCTGTATCACTTCAACCGCCACGGTTTCCTGAGCCGCACCCGGGATCATTCGGCGGTGCAGCAGTTGCTGGATGACGGCGTCATCCGGGAGTCGGAGATGGGCACCCACCCAGATCGCAACAAGCTCTACAACTCGGTCGGCGGCTTCACCCTGCCGGATATCGAACTTGGCCAGCCCGTGAAGCTGCATGCCGGCGATGTGCTGCTGATGTGCACGGACGGGGTGTGGCCGGAGCTCACGCCCCGGGAGATGTTCTCCACCCTGCGCGCCTACCCCCTGGAAAAGTCCATCAAGAACATGATGGATCACGCCGAATTCCGGGGCGGCTCGGAGTGCGACAACCTCTCGGTGGTGGCCCTGCGCTATGGCGAGGAGCGCTTCAAGTCCGATGAGCTGATCCAGGAAGACGACCTGAGCCTGGATGGCTTCACCACCCAGCTCAACAAACTGGGGGCCAAACCCAACCTGCCGCCCATACAGGATCAGGAACTCGAACAGGCCATGGCGGAGATCAAGGCGGCCCTGGCGAAATACGGCAAACCCCTCTGAAGGAATTTCATGACTGAGCTGCAACGCCCCTCCGGGCGCACCGCTGATGGGCTGCGTCCCGTTTCATTGCTGCGTGGCTACACCAGGCATGCCGAAGGCAGTGTACTGATCGCCTGTGGGGACACCAAGGTGCTGTGCACCGCGAGCGTGCTGGAGAAGGTGCCCTTCCATGTGAAGGGCAGCGGCAGCGGCTGGCTCACGGCGGAGTACGGCATGCTGCCCCGGGCCACCCATACCCGGGGGGACAGGGAGGCCGTGCGGGGCAAACAGGGGGGACGCACCCAGGAGATCCAGCGCCTCATCGGCCGTTCCCTGCGGGCGGCGGTGGACCTCTCCCTGCTGGGGGAGCGCACCCTGCAGGTGGATTGCGACGTGCTCCAGGCCGATGGTGGCACGCGTACTGCTAGCATCACCGGCGCCTGGGTGGCGGTGCACGATGCCCTGGCCTGGCTGGTGGCCCAGGGTCGGCTGCCGGAGAACGACATGGGCAAGATCCTGCGTGCCCAGGTGGCCGCCGTTTCCGTGGGCATGTGGCAGGGCGTGCCGGTGCTGGATCTGGACTATGCCGAGGACGTGGCCTGTGACACGGACATGAACGTGGTCATGCTGGGGCAGGCCGGCAGGCCCCAGGGCCTCATCGAGGTACAGGGCACGGCGGAAGGGGCCCCCTTCCATCGCGCTGAGCTGGATCGCCTGCTGGATCTGGCGACCCAGGGCATAGACGACCTCATGGCGGCACAACAGAGCGCCTTGGCGCAGTGAGGAGTCTGACATGAAAAAGGTCGTCATCGCTTCCAACAACCCGGGCAAGCTGCGGGAGATCGCCCGCATCCTGGAACCCCTGGGCCTGGAGGCACAACCCCAGGGGCACTACGGCGTGCCGGAATGCCCGGAACCCCATGTCACCTTCATCGAAAACTGCATCGCCAAGGCCCGTCACGCCTGCGCTCATACGGGCCTGCCGGCCCTGGCGGACGATTCCGGCATCTGCGTGGATGCCCTGCAGGGTGCCCCCGGAGTGCATTCCGCCCGTTACGCGGGGGATCCCAAGTCCGATACGCGCAACAACGAGAAGCTCATCCAGGTGCTGCAGGGCGAGGCCAACCGCAAGGCCCACTATTACTGCGTCATGGTCTACGTGCGCTATCCGGACGATCCCCAGCCCCTCATCGCCGAAGGCCGCTGGCATGGCGAGATCATCGACACGCCCCGGGGAGAGGGCGGTTTTGGCTACGACCCGTATTTCCTGGTGCCGGAATTCGGGCAGACCGGGGCCGAGCTGGACATGGACACCAAGAACCGCGTCAGCCACCGGGGCCAGGCCCTGCGGGAACTGGCGCACAAGCTGGAAACCCTGGGGAGCTGATGCCGCCAGGTGGATTGGGCCATGTTGCCGTGGTGCCGGCCCTGCTGGATGGCAGACTGGGCACCCCGCCCCCCCTGGGGCTTTATGTGCACCTGCCCTGGTGCGTACAAAAGTGCCCCTACTGCGATTTCAATTCCCACGCCCTCAGGGAGGCCTTGCCTGAGAAGCGTTACCTGGACGCCCTGGAACGGGACCTGACCCAGGCCCTGCCCTGGGTATGGGGGCGGGAGGTGGGCAGTATCTTCATCGGCGGCGGCACTCCCAGCCTGTTCACCCCGGAGGGCATAGATCGCCTGCTCACCCTCTGCCGCACCCTGCTGCGGGTCTCTCCCCTGGCGGAGATCACCCTGGAGGCCAATCCCGGCACCTTTGAGGCGGCCCGCTTCCGGGGCTATGCGGAAGCCGGGGTCAACCGCCTGTCCCTGGGGGTGCAGAGCTTCAACGATGACCGGCTGCGGGCCCTGGGGCGCATCCATGACGCGGCCCAGGCCCGGGCGGCTGCAGAGCAGGCCCAGGACCTGTTCGCGCGGGTCAACCTGGATCTGATGTATGCCCTACCGGACCAGGGCCTGGAGGAGCTGGAGCAGGACCTGGCCACCGCCATCGGCCTGGGGCCGGGCCATATCAGTGCCTATCACCTGACCCTGGAGCCCAACACCTCCTTTGCCGCCCTGCCGCCAGCCCTGCCGGACGATGACACGGCGGCAGACATGCAGGACCGGGTGGAAGAACGCCTGGCAGCGGCGGGCTATGATCATTACGAGACCTCCGCCTTTGCCCGGCCCGGCCAACGATGCCGGCACAACCTCAACTACTGGACCTTCGGGGATTACCTGGGTATCGGTGCCGGGGCCCATGGCAAGCTGTCCTTGCAGGACGAAGTGCTGCGCCAGGCCCGCACCCGTCATCCCCGGGTCTACATGGAGAGCCTGGAGCAGGGGGGCTCGGCCATCAGCGAGAGCCGTACTCTCGGCCGGGCAGACCGGGTGTTCGAATTCATGATGAATGCCTTGCGTCTGAACGAGGGCTTCGATCTGGAGCTGTTCACCCGCCATACCGGCCTGGGGGTCAACGCCCTGCAACAAGGCCTGGGGGCCGCCGCAGAGCGGGGCCTGCTCATCCGGGATCTGCATCACGTCAGGCCCAGCCTGCAGGGGCGGCGTTTTCTCAACGATCTGCTGGCCCTGTTCCTGGCCTGACCAGGGGCATGTGCGGCAGCGGCTGGGACGCCGCACGGCCTGCTGGACCGCCGACGCTTTCAGTCCTGCTTTGCAGCCCAGGCCGCCTTGCGCGCCATCATCTCCAGCAGGATGGGGCCGCAGACCATCTCCAGCAGCAGTTTCAGCGCCCCGCCGGGCACCACGATGGTGGAAGGACGGCTCATGAAGGAGCCCGGGATCTTCTGCAGCAGCTCCACGAAATCGTATTTGCGCCGATCCCGGAAATGCACCACCAGGAAGGATTCGTCCGGGTTGGGCACGTCCCGGGAGATGAAGGGGTTGGAGGTATCCACCAGGGGCATGCGCTGGATGTTGATGTCGGTTAAGCCGAACTGGGGCACGATGTAGTGGATGTAGTCATCCATGCGCCGCAGGATGGTCTCCACGGAGACATCTTCCGTGCAGTAGCCCTTTGCACAGTCCCGGTGGATCTTCTGGATCCACTCCAGGTTGATGGCGGGCACCACACCGATGAGCAGATCCACATGCTGGGCCACGTCCACCCCGGGCTTGCCGATGCGCCGGTCGATGTTCGCCGGAAAATGCCGGCTGTCCACCTGGCGACGGGTCCAGGTGCTGGCCATGACGCCGCCGTGCTGACCTTCGTAGAACAGCAGGTCGCTGCCCGGAGGCAACGGCTTCCAGGGGGTGAACTCCCCGGCCCGGGTGTGTAGTCTTTGCGCATGTTCCTCGTTGTGGGCGTATTCCCGCCAGACCCCGCTGCCGCTTCGACCGTAGCTGTAGAAGAAGGTCTCCAGTTCCTCGAAGTGGTTGCATTCCGGCCCGAACCAGGAGGCCTTGCGGCCGCTGTCCCTGGCCTCGCTCAACAGGGCGGCAAACTGGCGTTCCGTGTAGCGGCGGAAACCATCGCCATGCAGCATGGCCGCCTGGATGCCCAGACGCTCGAAGATGGCCTTGAAGGCGTGCCGCACCGTGGACAGGCCGGAGCCGGACACGCCGGTGACGGCGACGATGGGGTGTTTTGCGGACACGTGGGCCTCCTCCCGGAAACGGGGTTCTGATGGCCATGGTAGAACCCCCCAGGGCCCCGGGCAAGGAAAGCCCATCCCCACTCAACTCCTCTGCAAAGGCGCAGGGGTTTGTTTATCCGCTTGTGGGGGTGAGAATGCCGGCATGCAAGCGCTGCGCTTCTCTGCCTTCCACCTTGTCCTGTTGGCATCGACCCTGGCCATCCTGGTCTGGTCCGGTTTCGCTCCCAAGGATCGTTTCATCTGGCTGCTGGAGGTGCTGCCGGTCCTGCTGGCCCTGCCCCTGCTGGCCTGGACCTGGTCCAGGTTTCCCTTCACTCCACTGGCCTACGCCCTCATGGCCCTGCACGCCCTGATCCTCATGGTAGGGGGGCATTACACCTATGCGGAGATGCCCCTGTTCGACTGGCTGCGGGAGCACTATGCCCTGGCGCGCAACCATTACGACCGCCTGGGCCACGTGGCCCAGGGCTTCATACCCGCCATCCTGGCCCGGGAGATCCTGCTGCGGGCTTCACCCCTCAGGCCCGGGGGCTGGCTGTTCTTTCTCACGACCTGCGTCTGTCTAGCCCTGTCGGCCTTCTATGAATTGATCGAATGGTGGGTGGCCGTGGCCTCCGACGATGAGGCCACGGCCTTCCTGGCCACCCAGGGGGATGTCTGGGACACCCAATGGGACATGTTCCTGGCACTGCTGGGCGCGTTATCCTCCCAGATTCTGCTGGGCTCCTGGCATGACCGCCAGCTGCGGCCCTTTCTACAGGATGCCCCATGACCGATTGTTGCGACCACGACTGTCCTTCCCCCCACACTCCGGGCGTACTGGGGATCCCCCGCAGCGGCCGTTTTGATGCCCGGGCCTTCGAGCAGGCGGTGACGGACCTGCTGCGGGCCTGTGGCGTGACGCCAGATTCCGTGCACACCGGCAAGACCGCCCGCCGGGTGCGGGAGTTGTGGGAGCGCCGCCTGCTGGGGGGGTATGAGATGGACCCAGGAGAGGCCCTGGGGGAAGGCTTCGCCGATGCCCGGGAGGACATGGTGGTGGTAAGGGGTATTGCCGTGCATGGCGTGTGTCCCCATCACCTGGTGCCCTTCCGCGGTGTGGCCCATGTGGCCTATGTGCCCGGCGGGCGCCTGCATGGCTTCGGGCGCATTGCCCGGCTGGTGGACGCGGTGGGGCATCGTTTCACCTACCAGGAATGGATGACCCGGGACATTGCCGAGGCCCTGATACAGCACGGCAGGGCCCGGGGTGCGGCCTGCATCATCGAGGCGGAACAGCTCTGCCTTTTGCTGGGGGAGGACCGGCGGGGGGATGAACGTGTGGTGACCCAGGCCTTTGCCGGTGCCTTCCAGGCGGATGCCCAGTTGCGCAACGAATTCCTGCGCGCCCTCTCCGGGCGCATGGTGTAGCCATGTTCGACCCCAGCCGACGGCCGGCTACCCTGGTTTTGCCGCCCCTGCCTTATGCCCTGGCCTTGTATGCCGCCTGGTATCTGGACCGGAAGGTCATGCCCCTGCCCCTGGCCTGGGGGGCTGGCCAGGATCTGCTGGGCTGGGCAGGAGTGGCCCTGGGCCTGTTCCTCCTCGCCTGGACCCTGGTGGTCTTCCTGCGGCATCACACCACGGTGAATCCCTACAAGGCGGCCTCCCACCTGGTGACCCACGGACCTTTCCGTTTTTCCCGCAATCCCATCTATGTGGGCGACTGGTGCATCTACCTGGGCGTGATGCTGCTGTTGCAGACCTGGTGGCCCTTGGCCTTCCTGCCCCTGGTATGGCTCATCATCCGTTTCGGCGTGATCCGCCATGAAGAACGCCACCTGGAGGCCCGCTTCGGAGACGCATACCGGCAGTTCAAGGCCCAGGTGCGGCGCTGGTTGTGAGCCTGCCCGGCACGCCAGCAATCCGGCTTTTCATGAGACGCAAGGATCGAGGAGGATGCGATGAGTACACAAGGTAACCGACGGCGGTTGGGCCTGGGCCTGACATTGGCGCTGGCATGGTCCTTGTCCGCTGCCAATGCAGCCCAGGCAGTGGAGCGCTTCACGCTGGACCCCACCCATACCTTTCCCAGCTTCGAGATACGCCATCAGGGCATTTCCACCATGCGGGGTAAGTTCAAGCGTAGCCAGGGCAGGGTGGTGCTGGATCCCCAGGGTCAGGAGAACCGCATCGAGGTCAGCGTGGACGCCAATTCGGTGGATACCGGCATGGACAACCTGAACCAGATCCTGCGCGGGGGCAGTTTCTTCAACACCGCGCAATACCCGGAGATGCGCTTTACCGCCAGCCAGATCGAGTTCAAGGATGGCGTGCCGGTACTGGCCCGGGGTCAGCTCACCCTCTTGGGCCAGACCCGGCCCATGGAACTGGAGATCCGGGACTACGCCTGCACCAAGCACTTCCTCACCCGCCGCACGATGTGTGGTGCGGATGTGCATGGCGTGTTGCGGCGCTCCGAATTCGGCATGAATGCCTGGATCCCACTGGTTGGCGATGAAGTCAAGCTCGCCATCGAGGTGGAGGGCTTCAGGGAATGAATTTGCCCATGTCGGCCTGCATGGTGTTGACCGGTAAGGGGTTGCCGCTGGTATCCACGCCACCCACCTCTTCCACCACCTCATGGCATAGGTAGCGCACCTGCTCGCCCCGCTGGTTGTGTTTCAGCACCAGGGCCTGGGCGGCCTCCAGGCAGGCTGCCTGATCGTCCAGGTGGCGGGTGAGGAGAAACTGCTCCTTGCCCGTGGGCAGAGTCAACCAAAGGATGAGAACGATGGATTTCATGAGTGCTGGGCCTGCACGGGCCAGATGGATTTGAACAGGGGAATATTATCATTCTCTAATATTTAGACTTAAACCCATTCTAGATTGAATTCCTGTTTTGTCCTGGATGTTGCAGCCTTGCCGCGCTAAAGACGGAATCCTGCATGCAGGCTGCAGGGCGCTTGCAGAAGCGGCCGGACGCCTCAAGCCTTGCCCTGCCCTCCCGGAGCAAGACTGCTCAAGGGAATGCTTGCCGCGGCGAGTTACTGATCTGCAGCCAGGAGACGTTCCATGGCCTCGAACAGCTCTCGCTCCTCGAAGCGTACATGGGCATTCATGGCCTCCGCGAAACGCAGCAGGATGGCGGCATCCGCCCGGGTCAGATCATGGTTCAGGGCACGCAGCACGGCGTGATCCGCCAGGGTACGCTGTACCAGCGCATGCTCGCCCGTAGCCTGCAGTCGGGGCAGGAGATCCCGCTCCTCGCTCTGGAAGTGGTGCTCCAACTCGAGGCTGAAACTGGCCCGGCAAGCCTCGGCCGCCGCGGCAATCTGTTCGGGCTCGCCGCTTTGCGCGGCGTGCTTGGCATCCAGCGCCAGTTTGAGGGCGCGGTAATGCTCACGGGAGAGGTCTTGTAAGGCGGGATGACGTTTCATGCGCTGCACCGTTTGGCTGCGAGG